>JALCBB010000034.1 GCA_028066985.1 Alphaproteobacteria bacterium | reverse complement strand
TTTCTTTTTAATTTAATTTTTTTTGCAGGCAGCGCCTGCGGGCATCAGCGGGTGCTGTTCGCTTGAGCCAACATCGTGAATGTCTTAGTCAAACTCCCACTAATGCCAAAGACAGCACTTCGCCTGTCTTCTAATTAACATTCCCGCTTAATCCCGCCGCGCGCAACGCCTCCGCCTGCCGAACCCCCATCTCCTCCGGCGCGAAACCATCCGCCAAACCATGAAACACCCGATGCCAATTCACCTCCGCCCGCAAATGACTGAACACCGACGCCAGACCAATCGCCGACCTGTCCATCAGCACAAACTCCTGCGGCGGACGCACTCCCCCCGCCGCCCGAATCGCCGAATGAACCCGCGCCGCCGTCTCGCCCCCCGCCGCCGCCACACGATGCCCGTCAACTAAAGGTTGAACCCTGTCCTCTATCAGCGGACCGTATATAAAGCGCGCCCAGATGTTCAGCGCCTCCAGCAGATCAGGACGCCCCCCGATGTCGTCAAAACCCCACGCCTCATACGCATGAACCGCCAGATCACGATCACCGTCGCGCGTCGCATAATACAGATCAACAACCCCCTGCACGAACGGCGGCGAAAATACCCGCACACAACCGAAATCCATCAGATTAAGACGCGCGACACCGCCGTCACGCGCGAAAGTATAATTGCCAAGATGCGGATCCCCATGAATCACACCGCACCGGTAAAACGGCAGATACCACGCCCGAAACAGACACTCCGCCAGCCGGTCGCGCTCCTCCTGCGACGGCTCGCCGCGCAGATAGTCCGGCAGCGAGTCGCCGTCAAGCCAGGTCATCGTCAGAAGACGCCCCGTGGAAAGATCACCAACAGGCTCGGGAATCACAATGTCGCCCTCGCCGCCGAGCAGCGCGCCGTAAAGACGCATATGACGCGCCTCGCGCCCGTAATCCAGTTCCTCGACAAGGCGCTCCGCCAGTTCGTCGCAGATCGCGCCCGCGTCAACAGCGCGGTCATAACGCCGGTACAGCGAAAACGCCAGCCGCAACTGCGCCAGATCCGCCGACACCGCCGACGCCATGTCGGGATACTGCAACTTGCACGCCAGCCGCCGTCCGTCCGCGGCGGCGCGATGCACCTGCCCCAGCGACGCCGCCGCCGCCGGACGCAGATCAAAATCGCTGAAACAGTCGCGCCAGCCGTCGCCGAGTTCGGCGCGCATCCGCCGGCGCACGAACGGCGCCGACATCGGCGGCGCGTTCGCCTGCAACTCGCGCAACGCCTCGGCATACTCGGCGGGCAGCGCGTCGGGAATGGTCGCGAGGATCTGCGCGATCTTCATCACCGGCCCCTTGAGCGAGCCGAGCGCCGCGCGCAAGGTTTCGGGATTGGAGCCGTCGTTTCCCGTCAGCCGCGACAGCAGCATTCGCAGCGCGACTCCGCTCGCCTCGCCGCCGAGCCGCGCGTGCCGCCGCAGCCGCTTGTCCGCGCGTGACCCCGCCGCGCGCAACTCTGTCGTGCGCGACCCTGCCGCGTGTTTCGCGGCTTTGCCTGATGCGCCTTTTTCTGCCATAATTGCCGAAGAATAGCAGACTCCGCCGCGCCCGATGACCCCGCAGACCACCATTCCGCAGATGTTCGCCGCCCGCGTCGCCGCCGGCGGAGACGCCCCCTTCCTCTGGCGCCGCGAAGGCGGCGGCGAAAACCAGAACTGGACGCCCCTCTCCTGGAACGAAGTCAGCCGCCAGGTGGAACGCCTCGCCGCCCTGCTTCACAGCCTCGGAGTCAAGAGCGGCGATCGCGTCATGCTGGTTTCCGAGAATCGTCCCGAGTTTCTTGTCGCCGACCTCGCCGTCCTCAGGCTCGGCGCGGTGTGCAGTTTCGGATTCACGACCTCCACGGCGGGCGACCTTGAGCATATCGTCAAAGACTGCGAGCCGTCGCTTTTCATCGTCTCGCCGTCGGACGCCGGAATGAAAACTCTCGCCGCCGCCGACGCGGTCGGAAACGGAAATCCCGCCGTGATTCTTCCACAACTTGAGGTTGAATCGTCCGGCGGTCAGAAGCGGAGCAACGGGCGCGAAATCCATCACTGGCACGACGCCCTCGGACAGGACCCCGCCGCCCTTCCGCCGACGCCCGAAGACGCCTCCGCCCTCGCGTGTCTCATTTATACTTCGGGGACTTCGCAGAACGCGCGCGGCGTCATGCTCACGCATCACAATCTTCTGTCCAACTGCGCGGCGGTCGCCGAGATACTGGAGCCGCTTCCCGTCACCCATGATGACGGCCGCTCGCGGTTTCTTTCTTTTCTGCCGATGTCGCACTCGTATGAACTGACGGCGGGGCAACTGCTGCCGCTCTGGCTCGGCGCCGAGATCGGATATGTCGCGCGCGCCGAGGAACTTCTGCCTTCCTTCGCGTCGTTTTCGCCGACGCTCGCGCTCGCCGTGCCGCGTTTTTACGATCTGGTTCTGCATCGTATGAAGCAGGGCGCGCGCGGCGCCTCGCCTGTGAAGCGTTTTCTGTTTGAGCAGACGCTGCGCTGCGGCTTGCGCGACCTTGACGGCGCGCTGCCCCTGTATCTGCGTCCGTGGAACGCGCTGCTTGAGCGGCTTGTGCGCGCCAAGGTGCGCGCGCGTTTCGGCGGACGCCTTTACGCGTTCGTGTCGGGCGGCGGCGCGCTCAATCCCGAGACGGGACGCGGCCTCTCCGCGCTTGGTCTGCGCATTCTTCAGGGTTACGGACAGACCGAGACTTCGCCGGTTGTGAGCGTGAATCGTCCGCCGCTTGTGAAGTTGCATACGGCGGGTCCGCCGCTCGGCGGCGTGGAGGTCAAGACCTCGCCCGAAGGCGAGATACTTGTGCGCGGCGATCTTGTGATGCGCGGTTACTGGCGGCGCGATGACGAGACGCGCGAGGTGCTGCCCGGCGACGGCTGGCTTCGCACCGGCGACCTCGGACACCTTGACGCCGACGGTCATGTTGTCATCACGGGACGCGCGCGCGAGGTTCTGGTTTTGCGCGGCGGCGAGAATGTGCCGCCGGTGCGTCCCGAGGCGGCGCTGACGAATCAGCCGGAGATAGATCAGGCGCTGGCGCTTGGCGACAATCGCGCTTATGTCGCGGCGTTGATTGTGGTCAGCGACGACTGGCGCGGGCGCGAGGGACTTGACGCGGCGGCTTTGCATGCGGCGCTGGCGCCGGCGGTGGCGCGCGCGAACGAGGAGTTGAAGCCTTACGAGCGGGTGCGGCGTTATGCGGTGGTCGGCGAGGGTTTCAGCACGGAGAACGGACTGATGACGCCGACTTTCAAGTTGCGGCGCGCGCGGATATTGTCTCATTTCGCGGCGGAGGCGGCGGGTCTTTTTGACGGCGGGGAGGGCGAGTGATGATTCACTATGCTTTGCGGTGCGACGGGGGTCATGAGTTTGACGGCTGGTTTCAGGGCAGCGCGGGTTTTGAGCGCGAGCGGCGCGGCGGACGGCTGGCGTGTCCGGTGTGCGAGAGTGTTGAGGTTGAGCGGGCGATTATGGCGCCTGCGGTTTCGCGTGGCGCGGGCGCGGCTTCGGCGGAGACGGCGACGGTGACGGCGCCGGCTTCGGGGGAGGGCGAGCGTCGGCAGGTGAGTCTGGGGCGCGGGGATCTGGAGGTGTTGCGGCGGATGCGTCGGATGGTGGAGGAGAATTGCGAGCATGTGGGGGGTCGTTTTGCGGAGGAGGCGCGGCGGATGCACGATGGTGAAAGTGATGCGCGGGGGATATATGGCGAGAGCACGCCTGAGGAATTGCGCGCGCTGGACGAGGATGGGATTGAGTATGGGAGTGTTCCGTGGGTTTCTAAGAACGACTCTTAAGACAGACAACGAAGTGCTGTCTTTGGCATTAGTGGGGGTTTGACTAAGACATTCACGATAGCCGCTCAAGCGAACAGCACCCGCTGATGCCCGTGGCGGCTCGCCACTGCCCGCCGGCGCTGCCTGCAAAAAATTAAATTAAAAAGCAATTGACTATTAATGGTGTCAATTAAATCGGCGTACGGCCTCTGGCATTAGTGGGGGTTTGACTAAGACATTCACGATGTTGGCTCAAGCGAGCGATGCCAGCAGATGGGTGCGGGCTAGCCCGCAAAAAAAATTAAAATTAAACAGACAATTTAAGGAGTCAATTAAGTAAATTGCTTTCTTATTAATTAATTGACAATTAATGGTGTTAATTAAATAAATTATTTTCTTTTTAATTTATTTTTTTGCAGGCAGCGCCTGCGGGCAGTGGCGAGCCGCCACGGGCATCAGCGGGTGCTGTTCGCTTGAGCGGCTGTCGTGAATGTCTGAATTTAACTCCCGCTAATGCCAAGGACAGTGCTTCGTTGTCTCTTAATTAATTCTTTAATCATCGTTGCCCGGATAATACAGCAATACCCCCAGCCAGCCCCACACGCCGCCCCCCCGCGGCAAAGTGCAATTCAGACGATTCCGCCCCAACGGCAATACCCCGCCAAAACGGACATCAACAGTCCTCCCGTCAACCACAACCTCGGCGCGCTCCCCCCCCAGATAACAAGCCAGCCCCCCCAGATCACCCTCCAACTCATCCACCTCAAACCGCACCAAAGGCGGATTGTCCGCCACATCCAGCACCGGATCCGCAGGCTCAAAATTTTTCACCAGCACAGGCTCCGTCCCCAAAACCAGTTTCAGCCGATCCAAAGAAGTGTGAAACCCCGTCATAGCAAAACGCGGCAGCACCCCCGCCGAAGTCTCCCGCCCCACCGAACCGGAATGCTGCGCCAATGACGCCCGCATCCCCGCCTCCTCCAGCGCCGCCGCCCACGACAGCGTATACTCGCCGTACGGATACGCGAAAAATTCCGGCACATACCCGATCTCGCGCTCAAATATTCCCGCCGCCCGCTCAAAGTCCGCCGCGCGCTCGGACGCCGAAAAGTTCGTCATATGTCCGTGCGAATGACTGTGATGCCCGATCGTCACGAGCGGGTCCGCGTCCATCTCCAGAACCTCGTCCCAGGACATATAGCCGCGCCCGCCCGCCGGCTCGGTCGCCACAAACAGCGCGAACGGAAACCCCCGCGCCCGCAGACGCGGCCACGCCTCCTCGTAAGTTGAGCGATACGCGTCGTCAATCGTGATCACGACCGAGCGTTCGGGCAGCGCGGCGCCTGTCTCCATCGCGGTCACCAGCCTGTCCAGCGAAATCACCGAATACCCCTCGGACGCCAGATGTTCCAGGTGCGCCTCAAAGTCCGTGAGCGGCGTGTTCGTGCTTGGAATGTGATCCTCCCCGAAACGATGATAGACCAGTATCGTCGCCAGCCGTTCCGCGCCTGACGCCGCGCCGGCCGCCGATGTCGTCAACACCGCCGCTGTCACCGCCGCCGCGACTCGCCGCAAACCTTCACAAAAATCAAAATCGCTCATAGACTGACGATACCACAGAACTTCCGCCGCCGCGCAATCGCTCAATGACACAGCCGCCCGTCCTCGCCATTGAAACCGCGGGACGCCTCTGCCAGGCCGCCCTCGCCGCCGGCGACCGCATCCTCTCGCGCGCCGAACCAGGCGGACGCGGACAGGAAGGCAGACTCTTCACCCTCATCCAGGATCTGCTCCGCGAAGCGCAAATCTCCGTTGATGAAATCGCGGGCGTCGCGGTCGCGCGCGGTCCCGGCGGTTTCACGAGTCTCCGCGCCGGACTCGCCGCCGCCCACGGTCTCGCGATCGCGAAAAACATCCCCCTCGCCGCGTGGAGTTCCTTTGACCTCGCCGCCTTCGCCGCGCGCCAGATTTTTGACTCTCAAGGTCGGAACGCCGGCGACGACAGACCGCGGCTGCATGTCGTCCTGGATTCGCGCCGCGCCGGAGATCCGTTTGTCGCTCATTTTAATTATGATCCGAACGACATTCTGTGGGGTCCCGCCGTCAGCGAAAAAGGCGACGACAACGGTGACATTATCGCCGCCGCGAGCGGCGACAAAAACGGCGCCGCCGTTCCCGTCTTCTTTTTCGGCGACGGCGTTCACGAACTTCCGAACATTCCCGACAACGCGCAGATTCTTCACCAGCCCGAATCTCCGCGCGGCTCGTCCGTCCATCTCCTTCAACTTGCCCGCGCCCTCGGATTTCCCGAAAACATCCCCGAAAACGCCCGAAACACCCAGGCGCTCTACATCCGCCCCCCGCAGACTTCGCCGCCCTCGTCTCCGAAAAACGCCTGAAAACGGGCGAAAATGACCGAAAAACCGACAAAAACAGGCGAAATTGACCCGAAAAAGGCTGAAAATTTCGGCGGTGTCGCTGTTTCCCTTTTGCCTGAAAACTCCACTTGCCCCCGAACGGCGGACGCGCCAAACTGGAGTCGGTCCGCAATGCCGAAACCCGACAAACCCGAACTCCGCCGCTTTCAGACATACTGCCGCGCGCAGGGGCTGCGCGTCACGAAGCAGCGGCTTCTCATCGCGCGGATCATTCTCGCCGCCGACGACCATCCGAACGCTGACGAACTTCTTGCGCGCGCGCGCAAGGTGCTGCCGTCGGTCTCGCCGTCAACGCTCTACAGGACGCTCAAACTTCTCCAGGAATCGAAACTCGTCGCCCGCCACGAATTCGCGCAGGACAGCGCCTCGCGCTTTGAGGCGAAGTCCGGACACCACGACCACCTCATCGATCAGCAGACCGGCGAAGTCGTGGAGTTCTACAACGAGGAACTCGAGGAACTCCAGAAGAAGATCGCGCGCGGTCTCGGCTACAGGCTCACCCATCACAGAATGGAACTCTACGGCACCAGAATCAGAAAATGAGACCGGAACCCGCGCCGCGCTTTTTCATCCGCACCTACGGGTGTCAGATGAATGTCTACGACTCCGGCCGCATCGCCGACCTCCTCGGCGGACAGGGATGGCGCGCCGCCGACAGTCCCGAAGACGCCGACCTTGTGATTCTCAACACATGCCACATCCGCGAGAAGGCGGCCGAGAAGGTCTATTCCGAACTCGGACGCCTCGCCCTGCTGCGCGCGCCGCGCTCGCGCAGGCCGTGGCTCGCCGTCGCCGGCTGTGTCGCCCAGGCTGAAGGGCGCGAGATCATGCGCCGCGCTCCGCAGGTTGATCTTGTGATCGGTCCGCAGGCGTATCACCGCCTTCCCGAATTGCTTGACGGACTCAGAAACGGCGCCGCGCGCGCCGGGCGTGTCGCGCTTGATTTTCCGCCCGAGAGCAAGTTTGACCGCCTGCCCGAGGAGATGATGCCGCGCGGCGCGAGCGCCTATCTCACCGTTCAGGAGGGCTGCGACCGCCTCTGCACTTTCTGCGTCGTGCCGTACACGCGCGGCGCCGAGTTTTCGCGCCCGCCTGAAGAAATAATCGCCGAGGCGCGGAGGCTGCTTGACGGCGGCGCGGTTGAACTTGTCCTGCTCGGACAGAATGTCAACGCCTACGGCGCCTGCGACGGTCGCGGCGAATCCTGGGATCTCGCGCGTCTGCTCGCCGCGATTCACGAACTTCCGTCGTGCCGCCGGCTGCGTTATACGACTTCGCATCCGCTCGCGCTTTCGGACTCGCTGATAGCGGCGCACCGCGACCTTCCGAAACTCGCGCCGTTTCTGCATCTGCCTGTGCAGTCCGGCGCCGACTCCGTGCTTGCCGCGATGAATCGCCGGCATACCGCGCGGCAGTACCGCGAGCGCATTGAGAAACTTCGCGCCGCCCGTTCCGACATCGCGCTTTCGTCGGATTTCATCGTCGGCTTTCCCGGCGAGACGGACGACAACTTCGCCGACACTCTCAGACTCGTCCGCGACATTGACTTCGCGCATGCCTATGCTTTCAAGTTCAGCGCGCGTCCGGGCACTCCCGCCGCCGAGATGCCGAATCAGGTTCCCGAGGAGAAGAAGGCGGAGCGTCTCGCCGAATTGCAGGGTCTTCTCGCCGAACAGCAACTCGCTTTTAATCAGAAAAGCGTCGGCGGCGTGCAGGAGATTCTGCTCGTCGGACGCGGCAGACACGAGGGACAACTCAAGGGCAGGGGCCCCTGGATGCAGTCCGTTGTGATTGACGGCGGTGTTGACGGTGACGGTGACGGCGACGGCGACGGTGACGACAATCTCGGCAGGATTGTGTGCGCCCGAATTCAGAGCGCGGGACCCCACGGACTTCACGCCTCTCTGGAAACAGGCTTTGACGCCCGATGAACGACACTCCGCTCAGACTTAATTTTGAGAACAACCGAATGGCGGCGCTGTTGTTCGGTCCGCACGGCGACAATCTCGCGCGCCTCGGCGAGTTGCTCGGCGTGAAGATCACTTCGCGCGGCGGACATCTCGCCTTGTTCGGGCCTCCGCGCGCGCAGAACGCGGCGGCGAGCGCCCTCAAGGCGCTTTACCGCCGCGCGGACAACGGACTTGAAGTCAGCGCCGCCGAAGTGGAAGCCGCGGCGCGTCTTGTTCTCCAGAATTCCGATGACGCCGATGACGATGACGGCGACAGCGACACCGCCGCTTTGTCGCGCATTGATAGCCCGGCTTTGCGCGCCGGACGCCGCAGCATCACGCCGCGCAGTCGCGGACAGGCGCTTGCGCTCGACGCCCTCCGCCGCCGTCATCTCGTTTTTCTTGCGGGACCCGCCGGCACGGGCAAAACCTATCTCGCGGTCGCGGCGGCGGTTTCCGCGCTTGAGAGCGGCGCGATTGAGCGGATTATTCTTTCGCGTCCGGCGGTTGAGGCGGGCGAGCGTCTTGGCTTTCTGCCCGGCGACCTTCACGAGAAGATCAATCCGTATCTCCGTCCTTTACATGACGCGCTTGCCGACTTTCTGCCCGCCGAGACGCTTGCGCGGTATACGCGTCTCGGCACGATTGAGGTCGCGCCGCTCGCGTTTTTGCGCGGACGCACTTTGTCGTCCGCGTATATTATTCTTGACGAGGCGCAGAACACGACGCGCGCGCAGATGATGATGTTTCTGACGCGTCTCGGCGAGGACAGCCGCATGGTTGTGGCTGGCGATCTGGATCAGGTTGATCTGCCGCCTTCGGAGGTCTGCGGTTTCGCGGACGCGTGGAGCCGTCTGGGACAGATGAAAGAACTTGCGGCGGTGCGTCTTGAGGAGGGCGATGTTGTCCGCAATCCGGTGATTCGCAGTATTTTGCGTCATTACAATGTCGCGGCGCCGTCGCGGGGAACGCGGGGGACGACAACGACGGAGACAATAACGGCGCCTTCATCGTCACCGTCATCGTCATCACAGGGTACAACAACAGGGACGAAAACGGCGGCGCCTTCATTGTCCCCGTCATCGTCATCGTTGACGAAAACGGAGACGACAACGGCGGCGCCTTCATTGTCATCGTCTCCGACAACAACGGCGACAAAAACGGCGGCGCCTTCATTGTCCCCTTCACCGTCCCCTTCATCGTCGTCTAAAATCAAAAAATGAAACGCGGACTTAAACTTGAACTCGTCGTCACGGCGCCGGCGTGGAACGAAATCACAGACGCCCCGCCCCGCCGGCATATCCGCCGCGCCGCCCTCGCCGCCCTGGACACCGCCGCCGCGCCGCCGAATGTCTCGCTCTCCGTCATGCTCGCGGGCAGACAGCGACTGCGCGCCCTCAACCGCGAATTCAGAAACACCGATCTCAGCACCGACATCCTCGCCTTCCCCGCCGCCGCCGCCCGCGACCTCAAAGACGACCGCGACTCCGCTGTTTTCATCGGCGACCTCGCGCTTTCGCACGAAGAACTTCGCAAAACCGCCGGACAGTTTAACGCGTCTCCCTGCGAACAGTTGGCGCATCTGATTGTCCACGGTGTTCTGCATCTTCTCGGACACGACCACGACATTCCGGCGCGCGCGCGGCGGATGCGGCGTCTGGAGAGCGAGGCGCTCGCGCGGCTCTCTCTTCCCGACCCGTGGACGGCGGACGCGCGGCGTTCGCTTCAACATCAATCTGAAATTCGGACACAGGCGCTCCAATGAACACGACAAACGGGCTGACGGACAAGAACGGCGAACCGGGCGACGCCGCGGAGGCGGACGACCCTGACGAACCTCCATCGTTATGGCGGCGGCTTCGCGTTCTTCGCGACGAGCGCCGCCGCCGCCGTGATTTTCATCGTTCGCTTTCTGACGCTTTGCGTTTCATGCCCGGCTCGCAGTTGCTGCCGCTTGACGAGTCCGAGCAGGTGATTTTCCGCAATCTTGTGTTCGGCAAGAATCGCGCGGTTGAGGAGCATATGATTCCGCGCGCCGAGATTGTGGCGCTTGACATCGGGGCGTCGCGCGCCGAGGCGCTGAGGGTCATCCGCGAGTGCGGACATTCGCGGCTGCCGGTGTATCGCGGTTCGCTGGACAGTGTTCTTGGTTTTCTGCATGTCAAGGACTTGCTGCGCGAGACGGGAATTAATCATGGCGGCGGCGGCGACGGCGACGGCGCCGGTAAAGGTGACAGCGACGGTGACAGTGACGGCGCCGAAAATTCCGACGCCGACGGCGTCGAAAATTCCGACGCCGACGGCGTCGAAAATTCGGACGGCGATATGGACCTTGCGAGTTTGCTGCGTCCGGTGATTTTTGCTTCACCGTCGGTGAAGAATTTTAATTTACTGCGTACGATGCGTCTTCGGCGGACGCATCTTGCTCTGGTTGTGGACGAGTTCGGCGGTGTTGACGGACTTATCACGATTGAGGATCTGGTCGAGGAACTTGTCGGCGAGATTGAGGACGAGCATGATGCCGGCGTTCGCCAGCCGCGCTGGGAGCGTTTATCTGACGGTTCATTTCGTGTGGATGCGCGTGTGCGGACTGACGCGCTGCCTGCGGGTTTGCGTTCTGCGGTTGGGTCGGAGGCGGAGTCTGAGGATATAGACACGCTTGGCGGTTTTGTGGCGTGGCTTGCGGGCTGTGTGCCTGGCGCGGGGGAGTTGATACGGCATGAGGTTTCGGGGTGGGAGTTTGTGGTTTTGCGCGCGAATCCGCGCCGCATCATCAGTTTGACGGCCCGCCCTCCCGCCGCCCGCAAGCCGGCACCGACCAATTAGAAGACAAACGAAGAGCAGCCCCTGGCATTAGTGAGCGTTAATTAGGAGACAGACGAAGAGCAGCCTTTGGCATTAGTGGGAGTTAACTTTAGACTCTTAAGGCGTTGGCTCAAGCAAGCAGCGCCAACTGATGCCCGCAGGCGCTGCCTGCAAAAAAATTAAAAAAATAAATAATTGACAAATTAAGGGGTCAAATTAAATAAATTGCTTTCTTATTAATTATTAATAGACAATTAATGGTGTCTATTAAATAAATTATTTTCTTATTAATTTAATTTTTTTTGCAGGCAGCGCCTGCGGGCATTAGTTGGCATCGCTCGCTTGAGCCGCTACCGTGAATGTCTTAGTCCAACTCCCGCTAATGCCGGAGGCCGTGCTTCGTCTGTCTCCTAATTATTCGTCCGTCTCCTGATTAATGCCGGAGGTCGTTCCTCAGGACAAAAACTCTCTCTTCAACTGATCCGCAAGATCAGTGCGCTCCCACGGAAAACTGCCGTCCGCGCCAGGCTCGCGTCCGAAATGACCGAAAGTCGCGCTGACCCGGTAAATCGGACGCTCCAGGCCAAGCCGCTCGCGAATACACGCCGGCGTCAATGGAAAAATCTCGGGCAGCGCCCGCTCAAGACGCTCCGCGTCACAACGCGCGTCACGCGGCAGACGCAGATAAAAACTCGTCGGCTCCGGCTGTCCGATCGCGTACGAAACCTGAATCAGACAGTCATGCGCCAGTCCCGCCGCGACCACATTTCCGGCAAGATACCGCGCCGCATACGCCGCCGAACGATCCACCTTGCTCGGATCCTTCCCCGAAAACGCGCCGCCGCCATGCGGAGCCGCGCCGCCGTAAGTGTCAACGATGATCTTGCGCCCCGTCAGTCCGGCGTCCGAAGCGGGACCGCCGCGCGTGAACTTGCCCGACGGATTCACAAGAAACCACTCCTCCATCGGAGACTTCGGCAACTCCAGCCGATTCTCCTCAAAGGTGTCGCGCATCAGAGGCGTGAGAATCTCGCGGACATCATCGGGCGTCTGCGCCTCCGAATGCTGCGCCGAAATCACAACCTTCTCGACAGCGACGGGCGTTCTTCCGTCATAGCGCAGCGAGACCTGACTCTTGGCGTCGGGGCCGAGAGCGCCGTCGCGCGCGCCGTCGTCCTTGAGTTTTCTGAGCAACTGATGCGCGCACTGCAGCGGCGCCGGCATGAGCGCCGCCGTTTCGCGGGTCGCGTATCCGAACATGATGCCCTGATCGCCGGCGCCGTCGTCGGACTCCACGCGGTCGGCGATTTCCTCGGACTGCTTCGTCATCAGGTTCGTGATCTTGAGACTGCGCGCGTTGAAACTTTCCTCGTCGTGCGCGACATCGGCGACAAGGCCGCGCACGAGGGCTTCCGTCTCCTGTCCGGAAACGGAGTGATTTTCCCGATTGAAGCGGAACTCGCCGCCGATGAGAACATGGTTCCTGGAAACCATGACCTCGCACGCGACGCGCGCCTTCGGGTCGCGCTCAAGGCAGAGGTCGAGGAAGGCGTCCGAGATCTGGTCGCAGATTTTGTCGGGGTGTCCCTGCGAGACGGATTCGCTGGTGAAGACCCAGTGTCCGTTTTTTGCGAGGAGAGCGCTCATTGCGGCGGCGATGCGAAGTTGAGAGGCGGTGATTGAATCCGGCGAACGGACAAGTCCAAGACTGCCACCGACGCGGATATTTTTCAACGAATTTTATTCACAGGCGATAATTTTTTCCGAGGGCTTCGGCGACGGCGCCGCGTTTTTGGCTGTCGCAGACATCTGGTTAACGCCGACCTTTGGCTGTCGCCGACCTTTGGCTGTCGCCGAATTTGGTGGACGCCGAATGTGACTTGTCGCCAGCCTTTGGCTAACGCCGACCTTTGACAGTCGCCGTCCCCTGTCCGCCGCCGACCTTGACAGCCGCCAGACTCCGACTGTCGTTGACCTCTGACCGTCGCCGTCCCTCGTCCGCCGCCGGGACAGACTATCGCCGCGTCTTCGTCCTGGTTTTGGACTTCGCCTTGGACTTGGGCTTCGCCTTCGCCCTGGACTTGGGCTTCGCCTTCGCCTTCGCCCTGGACTTCGTTTTAGTCCTGACTTTGGAAGCCGCCTTTTTCGCTTTAACACGCGTCTTCGGACGGCGCCCCGACTCCGCGGCCATTGAATTCGCGATCCGCACGAGATTTTTTCGCAGCACGGGTTTGCCGATGGCGTGAAAGGCGCGCACGAGTTCCAGGAGGTCGCGGTCGCGCGGGCTTTTTTTGTCCGCGCGGATCGCGGCGCGGCTCTGGCGCACCTGCGCGGACGGCGCCTCGCCCGGCGGCGGCAGATTGCCGTAAAGACTGACGATGTCGGTCTTGAGGACGCCGGCGATCTGATAGAGCCGTCCGGCGCCGATGCGGTTGGAGCCGCCCTCGTATTTCTGGATCTGCTGGAAACTGATGCCGAGTTTCGCGGCGAGTTCCTCCTGGCTCAGACCGAGGAGCGTGCGCTGGCGGCGGATCTGCAGTCCGACGACGGCGTCAATGTGGTTCGGCGAGCGTTTGCCGGCTCCTGTTTTTTTCGGAGTCTTGTGTCGTTTTTGTCTGGCTTTCATGGTGCCTTCCTGGATCTGGCGCGGCGGGAGGGATGATTTCGGACGAACACGAACGATTATAGCACAGCCGCGACCGCAATTGGAAGGTTCAGGACGAATTCTCTGTGTAAAATTATGTTTCACGCGCCCGGCGATGTCCGAGGGCGGGAATAACGGCGGGAATGACGGCGGCGGCGAGCCATACGGCGGCGGCGAGAAGGGGCAGAAGGAGACCGAATCTGGCGAAGGGGGTCTCGCGCAGAGGTTGTGGCAGGGGGGAGACGAGGGAATCGGCGCGGTTGAGCGGGATATCCGCGAGGATGCGGCCGTGTCCGTCTATGACGGCGGAGACGCCGTTGTTGGCGACGCGCACGAGGGGCAGTCCTTCTTCTGCGGCGCGCATGCGGGCGGCGGCGAGGTGCTGGAAGGGGCCGGGGGTGTTTCCGAACCAGGCGTCGTTGGTGAGGTTGAGGAGCCAGCGCGGTCTTTCGGCGGGGGTGACGCGTCCGGAGAAGACGGCTTCAAAGCAGATGAGGGGCGAGAAGGGCGGCAGTCCGGGCGCCGATGTGAGCCGCGGACCGCTGCCGGGGGAGTAGTCGGTCGCGCCGTGCGTGAGTTTGCGAAGCGGAATGAATCTGCGAAACGGCACATATTCGCCGAAGGGGACGAGTTTATGCTTGTCGTATCGCGCGGTGATGTTTCCGTTGTTCTGAATGACGAAGACGGAGTTATGCAGCGTGTCGTTCTGCAGGCGCGTGGTGCCGCCGGCGATGAGGGCGCCGTTCTGCGGGACGAACTGCGCGAGTTGCAGCCGTATGCCGGGCGAGCGGTTGAGCGGCCAGACGACGGTGGCTTCCGGCAGGATGGAGTGCGTGGCGTTTTGATTTTGCGCGAGGAGTTGAGTTTGTTTGCGGAGGTTCTGAACGCGAATTTCGGGGAGCCATTTATTTTTCTGGGGGATGTTCGGCTGAACGAGGTGGAGGCGGGCGCTGCTGATGTACTGAGTTTCGTGGAGGAGTCTCGGCGCGGCGGCGATGATGAGTGTCGGCGTGGAGAGGAGGGCTACGACGGTGACGGCGACGAGCGGAATGTTTTGTTTTGAGGGATGGATTTCGGCGCGCGGTTTTTTTGTCAGATAAGCGACGGTGACGGCGAGGGCGGAGGCTGTCCAGAGAGTGGTCGCGCTGAGGAGGTCGGAGCCGATCCAGGCGAGGGGCTGGAGTGTGAGTGTTGAGGCTGTCCAGATGCTGGAGAGGGGGTTCCACGGGAAGCCGCCGAGGAGGTGGGCGCGTGTGAGTTCGGCGAGGGTGAAGGCTGCGGGGAAGGCGAGGAGTTTTTGTGTTGTAGATTTGAGGTATGCGAGGGGGAGTGCGGCGAGTGTCCAGATTGCGGCGTTGATGGTGATGATGAGGATGAGGGCGGGGAGGGCGAAGTATTTGAGGTAGGAGGTTTCGTTTGAGAAGGCGACGGCGATCCACCAGAGGTTTGTTGCGAAGTATGAGGCGGCGAAGGTGAAGGTGTGGAGGATATTGGAGGAGGTTTTTTTGTTGTGGTTGAGGGTATGGAAGAGGGTGGCGAGGGTGATGATGGCGAGGGGCGTGATGTGGAGGGGGGGGAGGGCGGCGGAGGTAGCGGCTCCGCAGACGAGCATCAGGGCTGTGGTCTGGTGTTTCATTCTTTGCATTTTAGCATCAGTTAAAATCAGGAGACAGACGAAGAACAGCCCTTGGCATTAGCGGGCATTTTAATTAAGGGACAGACGAAGTGCGGCTTCTGGCATTAGTGGGAGTTTGACCGAGACATTCACGATGTTGGCTCAAGCGAAAGCACGCCAACTAATGGGTGCGGGCTAGCCCGCAAAAAAAATTAAATTAAGAAGTGATTGA
>JALCBB010000196.1 GCA_028066985.1 Alphaproteobacteria bacterium | reverse complement strand
AATTTTTTTTGCAGGCAGCGCCTGCGGGCATCAGTGGGTGCTGTTCGCTTGAGCCGACACCTTAAGAGTCTAAATTTCACGCCCACTAATGCCAAAGATCGCACTTCGATTGTCCCTTAATTAGAGGGGGCGCGGCAAACAAGTCAGTCAGCGCTGCAACTCGCGGCCAATAGCCTCTATCTCACGATTGAGATTCTCATCCTGAGCACGAAGCTCCTCTATACGCCGAATAGCATAAAGAACCGTCGTATGATCACGTCCGCCGAAATGACGGCCGATCTCAGGCAAAGAATGCACCGTCAGCGCCTTCGCCAGAAACATCGCCACCTGACGCGGACGCACAATACGCCGGTCACGCCTCACCGAAAACATGTCCTCAACATCCAGATTAAAATGACGCGCGACACGATTCTGAATCTCCACAATCGTCACACGATGACGCACCGGCGTCAGCAAATCACGCAGAAGAACAGAAATCCGATCCACCGTGACAGGATCCTTCGTGATCTGCGCGTTCGCATGAATACGCCGCAAACCACCCTCAAGTTCGCGCACGCTGTCAACGATCCTGTCGGCAAGGAGGTCCGTCACATCGTCCGGCAGATCAATGCCGATCTCCTCGGACTTCGCCTCAAGAACACGAAGACGCATCCCGCGATCCGGAGCCAGAATCTCGCCCACCGCGCCGCCGCCAAGACGCGAACGAAGACGCTCGCCCAGCCCGCGGATCTGTCCGCTCTCGCGATCCGCCGTGACAACCACCGACGCGCCGCGCTCAAGCAGTCCGCTGACGAGATGCGTCAGCTCAATCTGCGCCTGCGTAGCATGTCCGATGAACTGAAGGTCGTCGAGCAGAAACACATCAAGGCGCGACAGGCTGTCCTTGAAGGCGATCGCCTCGCGCTGCCGCAGCGAACGCACGAACTCCTGCAGAAAACGCTCGGCGGTCATATAGCCCACGAGCAGATGCGGATGCCGCTCGGTGCAGGCGCGTCCGATGGCGTTGAGGAGATGCGTCTTGCCGAGCCCGACGCGGCTGTGCATGAAAAACGAACCCGCACCCGCCGACCTTTCGGCGACGCGCTTCGCCATGCCGACAACGAATTTGTTCGAGTCGCCCTCCACGAAGTTGTCAAAGTTGAAGTCGCCCCAGTTCGCGGTCGCGGGCGCGATGCGCTCCTCGTAGACCGAGGCCGACACCGCGCGCGCCGGCGGCGGACGTCCCTCGGCGCGCGGCCGCGGCATCGGCGCGAGCACGAGTTCCAGTCCCCAGAAGTCGGGGAGGGCTTCCTGCCAGAGTTCGCGCAGCCGGCGTCCGTAGTTGCCTTCGATGCGGTCGCGCATGAAGCGCGAGGGCGCGGCGAGTCTGACGGTGCCTTCTGCGGTTGCGATGAGTTTGAGCGGCGCGATCCATCCTCTGAAGGCGGAGGAGCCGAGTTCGCCTCTGAGGCTGTCGCGCACATTGTTCCAGGCGGCGCGGACTTCGCTTGAGGGCGAGACGGTGTTTGTGGCGGCGGGGCGTCCTGTTGTCGTGGACGGCGCCGCCGCCGAGCGGGGAGAGGACGACTGAAACGGCGCCGAATTCCGCGCCTGTCGCGGGGGTATGGATTCTGCTGAATTTGGCGGATTTTCGGAGGTCTGCGGGGACTGCGGGGAATGATGCGACTGCGAAGACGCTGACTTCCGCCGCGAATTTCCGGATTCGGAGTCGGTGTCGGGGTGAGGGGACGCAGGCTTTAATTTTGCGATCATTGGAAAAGCGGAACTTTGGATTCCTCCTTCTGTGTCGTGTGGTGTCACGACGTTTTTGCCTGCGGGTGCTTATCCGCGCGGAACTTCTGACGACTTTGCTGTTCTGTCGCGCGCGGTCGTGCTGCGACGGCGCGGAGCGTTTGACGAGCGAAGTCGGTGAAGCGAACGGATCGCTGTGACTTAACTGGTGTGAAACTTAACTTAACTGAAACTTTACCCTGCGCGCGTTTGCGTGATGACTGAACGCGGACGACAAACTTAAATTTCCGGCTCGCGAATTGAATTCGCGGACTGGTTTGCGGTGAACGGCTGCCTCCTCCCTGGTGTTTACCGTGTGTTTGTTCCGGATTTTGTGTTCCGTGTTCTTTACGCTGAACGCGATGATTAATCTAGCGAGGTTGTTATGGGTTTGGCAAGGGGGTTTGCGGAAAAAAATTAAAAAAAAATTATTTTTTTTATGATTGTGGTGATTGTGAAATTTTATTTACGGCGGGTTCAGGTTTTCGCTTTATGTTCGTGGATATTTGCGGGGCTGTGGATTTCTTTGCGGGAGGTCAAGTTGTTTGATTCTATAAAAGATTTTTTCTGGAGCGGGGCATAATTTCAAGATTGATTCTAAAAATCGTTCTAAATTTGGGCGGGGAGGCTGTCTGTGGCTGGCTGGCGGGGGGCTATAACTATGGATGGAGGCGGGGCGAGGCACAAGGGCGGTTTGTCGCGTGCGGGTCAATTACGGGTCAATTAAGTATAGGTCTGGGGGCGGGATTTGGGCATCGGCGGGCATTTTAATCAGGAGACAGGCGAAGCACGATCTTTGGCATTAGCGGGCGCTTTAATTAGGAGACAGGCGAAGAGCGATCTATGGCATTAGCGGGCGCTTTAATTAGGAGACAGGCGAAGAGCGATCTATGGCATTAGTGGGAGTTTGATTTAGACATTCACGATGCCGGCTCAAGCGAGCGATGCCAGCAGATGGGTGCGGGCTAG
>JALCBB010000195.1 GCA_028066985.1 Alphaproteobacteria bacterium | reverse complement strand
ATTAATCTTTAATTTAATTTTTTTGCAGGCAGCGCCTGCGGGCATTAGTTGGCGCTGTTCGCTTGAGCCAACATCGTGAATGTCTTAGTCAAACTCTCACTAATGCCAGAGGCGGTGCTTCGTCTGTATCCTAATTAAAACGCCCGCTAATGCCAGGGGCTGCTCTTCGGCTGTCTCGTCAGCCGCGCGTGGGATCCGGAATGTTGCGCTCGCGGCATATACGCACATAAATCACACGCCGAGAACCACGCAACATGTTGTCCTCGCCCTCCGCAAGCGACAAATGCTTCGCCTCCGTCAACTCAAAAACCGAATACAGAAAATCCTCGCTCGACTCAAAATAGCCGCGCGCAATCATCACACGAACCTGCAACAACTCAAGCGGATTGTCAGCCTCAATACATGCGCTCTCCCGCGTTATCGCCGGCGTAGTCGTCACCGCTTCGGGTTTTTCAAAAGGAGCATCCTGAGAAAGTCCCGCAAGAAGAAGCGCAACAGTCGCCGCGAAGTTCATTCCAGACGAGCCTCCCGCAAGTCGTCCAAAGGCCACACAGGAGCAGCAACAGCCGCCCGCCGGCGCTCCGCGAAAATCCGCGAATAGCCGCGGATAACCGCCTCGCCACCCCGATACTCCGCGCGCCACCGCGCCGGAAGTCGCCACCACACAAGTCCAGGATGACGATGATGCGTGATATGAAAATTATTGTTCAAAAACAAAAACGAAAACAAACCCGGCGACAAAATCGTGACCGTCCGCCGCGACATAAGTCCCTCGGCGCGATGCTCCGCATAAGAACGCAAGTGAATCAAAGAATTCGCCGGCCAGGCAACAGCAAAAAGCCAGAACCAGACCGAAACTCCATTCACACCAAGCCACACAAACCACACAACAAGCAAAATCCCATGCGTCAACCAGTGACGCGCCGCAACCACAGGCATCGCGTCAGTCCTCGCAACGAATTTTTCGGCAGGACGGAAAATGTCGCCAAGCGCGCGCAACAAAAGAAGCAGCGCCAGCCGCGGCGGTCCGAGAATAAGGCGTCCGGCAAGCGTGCTATGAGCGACGAAAAACACACGCGACAGCCGCGACTTCTCCCGCCACTGCCGCCGAGTCAGAAAGAAAGACTCGGGGTCGTCCATCGGGTCGGTGAGATTGCTCGCATGATGCCGCAGATGATCCGCGCGAAAAACCTCATACGGATACAAAACCGGATACGGCGCGATCCCAAGCAGAGCATTAATGCGCGCCGAGGATGTCGGGTGTCCGTGAATCAGTTCGTGCTGCAGCGACAGGTAAAGAGTCACCAGAAAAACAGCGCACGGCATAAACAGCAAAGGCGGCGGCGCAACAACAACCAGGGCGAAAAGTCCGCCGTGCGCCAGCGCGAGGAGCGCCAGAGTCGGGAATTCCCGCAGAATTCGGTCTATATGACGGACTGCCTTCATATCCCTTATATCGGGACTGGCAGGTGTAGATTCAACGATATTATTGTGACCATCAGCATTAAGTGTTGACAAAAATGAACATTGTTGATAGAATCCCGAATTATGAGCGAAATCCCCGAAAACCGCGCCCTCCCCGTGTCGGAGATGGGAGCGATGACCCCCGCCGAGCGCAGACGCTACATGGTCGACAGCGTGCGGGCGCGGATCCGCGCGCTGATGGAAAACAACGGCCTCAACCGCAGCACCCTGGCGCGGCGCGCGGGACTTGAGCGCTCCACGGTGTCGCAGTTGCTGTCGGAGAGGAGCGCGCGCCTGCCGAGCGTTGAGACCCTGGGGCAGATATCGGAGTCGTTTCATGTCAGCATGGACTGGCTCCTCGGACGCCGCGCCCTGCCCGACGACGGCATTTCCGTGATGGACACGCAGACGACGATCACGAGCGGCGAGGGGCCGAGTTACAGTCCGATATCGCAGTGGTATCTGGACGCGCGCGGTTACAAGATTCGCTATGTGCCGTCCAACTTGCCGGACTTGCTGAAGAACCGGCGCGTGACGCGGCATGAGTATTCGCGTCTTGAGGACATGACAACGCCGGAGGCGCAGGACTATCAGGAGGTGCGTCTGAATTATCAGCGGCAGCCCGACACGGACATGGAGTGTTGTCTGAGCATGCAGACGATGCGGTTGTTCGCGGCGGGCAGCGGTTTGTGGGAGGGTTTGTCGGTGTCGGATCGGGCGGAGCAGTTGCGGGATATGGCGCGTTTGACGCGGGATTTGTATCCGTCGTTTCGGTGGTTTTTGTTTGAGGGGCGCCGGCAGTTTGTGCCGCCGATGACGATTTTCGGGATTCAGCGTGTGGCGTTTTATATTGGGCGGAGTTTTCTGGTGTTGAACAATCCGGAGCAGGTGCGTCATTTTATTCGTCAGTTTGACGGATTGATACGGGATGCGACACATTCGCCGACGGAGGTTCCTGATTATCTGTTGAGACTGGCGGACAGCCTGGATTCAGATTCACATTGACGGCGCCGCGTTTTTTAACCAATTAAGAGACAACGAAGCACCGCCTCTGGCATTAGTGGGCGTGAAATTTAGACTCTTAAGGTGTCGGCTCAAGCGAGCAGCACCCACTGATGCCCGCAGGCGCTGCCTGCAAAAAAATTAAATTAAAAAGAAATTAATTTATTTAATAGACACCATTAATAGTCAATTAATAAGAAAGCAATTGATTTAATTGACCCCTTAAATGGTCAAAATTAATTTTTTAATTTTTTTGCGGGCTAGCCCGCACCCATTAGTTGGTGCTGT
>JALCBB010000033.1 GCA_028066985.1 Alphaproteobacteria bacterium | reverse complement strand
AAATAGTCAAATTATTTTTTTAATTTTTTTTGCGGGCTAGCCCGCACCCATCAGTGGGCACAGTTCGCTTGAGCGGCTGCTTTAAGAGTCTAAAGTTAACTCCCACTAATGCCAAGGGTTGTTCTTCGTCTGTTTGTCAAATTGGTATCAGGCTGTGAAGCGGGGCGGAAATATCCTCAAGCGCCGCGCGTCCGCCAAGTTCCGTCAACTCCAAAAGACACGCCACACACGCAACCTCCGCCCCCAAACCCCGCAACAGCAAAACCGCCGCCCGCGCCGTGCCGCCCGTCGCAATCAGATCATCAATCAGCGCAACCCTGTCGCCAGACTTAACCGCGCCCGACTGCAACTCCAGCCTCTCCTGTCCATACTCAAGATCATAAGCACGGCCCTCAGTCGCGCCCGGCAACTTTCCCGCCTTCCGCGCCATGATAAATCCCGCCCCCAGTCTGTCCGCCAGCGGCGCCGCCAGCAGAAAACCCCGCGACTCAATCCCGACCAGCAATGTCGGCTTGACCCCGGTCAGCACCGCCTCAAGTTCGTCAAGCGCCGCGCGCCACGCCCCCGCGTCCGCGAGCAGCGGCGAGATGTCGTAAAACAGAATCCCCTCCCTCGGAAAATCCGGAACCTCGGCGATGTAGCCGCGCAGACGCATCACGGCAGAAGGTCGTAAAGCGCCGCGCCAATCTCGCCGAGATTGCCGGAAACACGCTCGCCAAGCGAAACGTCCGGGTCGCCCGAAACAATGACAAGAACAAAAACAATGGCAGCCACAACAACACCGACAATCACAACAAACCGAAGAAACCGAAGAAACGGACGGCGCTTCTGTTTCGCAGTTCGCCCTCCCGCGCCTCCGACAACAACGCCAGACGCCTTATACGCCTCGGACGATGACGGTGACGATGATGATGACGACGACACAGCCGCCCGCTTGTCGCCTTTCCCGCCATCTTTTTTCTCGGCGCCTTTTTTGTCGTCCTCTTTCTCAGAAACAGACGGCGATGACGAGGACGGTGACGGTGACGACGACACAGCCGCCTGCTTGTCGTCTTTCTTGTCATCACCTTTTTTGTCGTCACCCTTCTCGGAGACAGGCGACGGTGACGGCGGCGCGGCTGTCTGTCCGTCACCCTTTTTGTCTTCATTTTTTTCGGCGCCGTTTTTGTCGCCCTTTCCGGCGACGATTTTGTCGCCCCCCTCGGAAAGCGATACCGGCGTCGTCTTCCACGAATTGTCGCACGAGCCGCAGCGCACCCGCCGCGACACCGCCATCCGCGCGCGCAAAACCCTCCACCGCCGCGTGCAGCGCGGACAGCGCAAAACCAGAAACTCGCCCTCTGTAACCTGCTCCGTCATCATATGCTCTCCGATTCAGCGCCCTCGCCGCAAGAATAAACCCTTCCGCCGAAACTTTCAGCCGCCGCGCGGCAAGTCCTCAACGCCCAGCACCCAGAGCAGAATCGCCTCCTGCGCCGGCAGACGATTCGCCGCCTCAAGCCACACACGCGAGCGCGGACCGTCAATCACCTCCGATGTCACCTCCTCGCCGCGATGCGCCGGGAGACAGTGCAGAAACACCGCGTCCTCGCCCGCGCAAGCCATCAGCGCGGCGTCCACCCGATACGGCTCCAGCGCCGCATGACGCGCCGCCCGCGCGGCGGAATCCTCGGAATCGCCGAGCGACGACCACGCGTCCGTCACCACCGCGTCGGCGCCGGACACGGCGTCCTTCGCGTCCTCAAAAAAACGAATGCGCGGGTTAACATTCTGCGCGAGCCGCAAAAGTTCGCCGTCGCTCTCGTCAATCGGCGGCGGCGCCGCCACCCGCAAGCCGAAGCCCAGTCGCATCGCCGCGTGCAGATAACTCCGCGTCATGTTGTTGAACGCGCCGCTCCACGCGACCTCGGCGGACTCAAGCGCGCCGTCAAGAACTTCGCCGAGCGTCAGCATGTCGGCGAGCACCTGGCACGGATGCGAGCGCGCCGTCAGTCCGTTGATGACGGGAACCTCCGAACACGAAACGAAGTCGTCAAAGAATGTCTGCTCCGTGCTGCGCAGGAGAACCGCGTCGGCGTAGCACGAAATCACGCGCGCCGTGTCGGCGACGCTCTCGCCGCGGTCAAGGTGCAGGTCTTCGGCGAGGAGGACAACCCCGTGTCCGCCGAGACGCGCGATCGCGGCGGCGAAAGAAAGACGCGTGCGCGTGGACGGCTGATGAAAAAACAGCGCGAGGGTGCGGCCGCGGCATTTGTCCGACGGCGGCGACGACTTGCGCTCCGCGGCGAGCGCAAGAAGCCGCTCAAGAGCCGCGGACGAAAAATCCTCGATCTCCAGAAAATGACGGGGCGGGGCGGGGGTTTCGCTCATCTCGGCACAGAGTCAGTGTATCGCCTCGGCGCGGCGGGCGCTAGCGGCGCAGTTGACGGCCGCGGGCGATGACGCTCCAGGCGGCGATCCAGCCGATCGCGAGCGCGAAGAGCAGAAATATTTCGCCGCGCGCCGTTCCTTCCAGCGGACGCGCATGCCACGCCGCCCGCAGCGCGCGCACCGGCTGCGAGAGCGGATTGCCGTCCACCAGGACGCGTCCGAGCATCGGCAGCGGCGCGCCCGTTCCCAGAAAACCCGACAGCATCAGAATCGGATACACGAACAGCGTGTCGTAAAAACTCACCGTGTCGTAGCGCGGCGAGTACAGACCCGCGACGATGCCGGCGAACGAGAGCGTCAGGGCGCCGACTCCGAGCCACAACACGACCGCGACAAGGTGAACCGGCGGCGGCGCGAAAAGCGACAAAATCAAACCCGCCGCCAGCGCGACCAGTAACGCGTTGAGCGTCGAGCCGAACGCCCAGCCGGCGGCGAGGATGAGCGAGGGAATCGGCGCGGTGAGCATGTCGTCCATGCCGCCCTCCAGACGGTGGAAGACCACGCTGAAGGCGGCGTTTGTGAACGCGGAATGCCACGCCACGATCGCCAGCAGTCCGGGGACGAGCCATTCGGCGGCGGTCCATCCGCCGGGGGCGAAGCCGCGCGTCGGGACGATGACGAGGAACATCACGGCGAGCAGGAACACTCCGAGGAGTTCGCCGAAGAATGTCGCCGGCTCCGAGAGCGTGTAGCGCAGCGGACGCGTCACCAGCGCCGCGAAGGCGCGCGGCGCGGCGACGGCGAGCGGCGGCACCACAAACGACCGCGGCGCGGCGGAGTCGTCGGGGATTCGGGGCATCGGTCGTGTGTCAGTCCCAGAGGCGCCAGTGCCGGCGCATGAGGAGCCAGAGCGCGAAGAAGAGGGCGAAGTTGGCGGCGAGGAGGAGGACGACGCCTGTCCGCAGGCTGCTTTCGTGGACGCCGAGGACTCCGTAACGGAAGCCGTCGACCATGTAGAAGAAGGGGTTCCAGAATGCGAGCCATCGCCAGTTGTCGGGGAGGCTGCTCACCGAGTAGAAGGTGCCGGACAGAAACGAGAGCGGCACGATCACGAAGTTTGTGATGACGGCGGCCTGCTCCCATCTTTCGGCCCAGAGGCCGGACAGCACGCCGAGGAGTCCGAGCAGGACCGACGCCATCAGCGCGAACCAGAACGCGACGAGGGGGTGCGCGAGTCCGAGCGGCTGGAACGCCGAGAGCGCGAGGAAGGCGACGGCGGCGACGACGAGTCCGCGCACGACGCCGCCGGTGACGAGTCCGACGAGGATTTCGGCGGGCCCGAGCGGCGGCATGAGGAGGTCGACGATGTTGCCCTGGAATTTCGCCGTCATCAGCGAGGACGAGGTGTTGGCGAAGGCGTTCTGCATGACCGACATCATGACGAGTCCGGGGATGAGGAAGGCGGTGTATGAGAAGCCGAGGGGTCCGATGCCGCTGCGTCCGAGGGCGAAGGTGAAGATGGCGAGGAAGAGGAGGGCGGAGACGACGGGGCCGATGACAGTTTGTCCGGCGATGGAGAGGAATCTGCGGGATTCGCGCGAGCAGAGGGTGGCGAGGCCGCGCCAGTTGACGCGGGTGCCGTTGTATCGCGCGGCGGGCGTGGTGAGGACGGCGGGCAGTGTGACTTCGGGCGCGGCCGAGAGGGAGGGCGGCGGCAGCGGGGGTGACGGCGACGGGGGAATGCTTGTTGTTTTCATTTTAAAAACAATGCCACAAAACAGATTTAATGGATACCCGACCTTTTATAGAGACAGACGAAAAACAGCCCTTGGCATTAGCGGGAGTTAAATTCAGACATTCACGATGCCGGCTCAAGCGAGCGATGCCAGCAGATGGGTGCGGGCTAGCCCGCAAAAAAATTAAAAAATAATAAGAAAACAATTTATTTAATGACCCCATTAATTGTCTATGTTAACAAGAGAAGAATTTATTTAATTTGACCCCTTAAATAGTCCATTTAATTTTTAATTTAATTTTTTTGCAGGCAGCGCCTGCGGGCGTCAGCGGGTGCGGTTCGCTTGAGCGGCTGTCGTGAATGTCTTAGTCAAACTCCCACTAATGCCGAAGGCTGTTCTTCGTCTGTCTTCATAAATTGTTCTTAATCTTCCTCAAGGCGGCGCCGCGCGATAACACGCAAAATCTCCTCGCGCTCCCCAGGACCAAGTATCGGCCAGTCGCGAATCTCGCCCGCCGTCCGATAACAGCCCGCGCACCACCGCCCATGATCCGCAAAACGACACACCTTCACACACGGAGACGCCGGCCCCGCTCGCTGCCACGGCGCCTCGCCACGCGCCAACTTCGCGCTCCGCCGCGCCAGACGCCGCGCCCGCGCCTCCAAAGCCTGACTGCCGTCATCAACAACAACACCCGTGCGCCGGCCGCCCAGAGAACCGGACACCGCCGCCGAACCCGAAACATCCCGTCCGCCCGTCTCCGACATCTCAAAACCTCCGAAGTCGCCAAAGTTAAAGCGCCGGCGCCGGCGCTGTCACCGTCGCCGTCGCCCCCGCCACAAACACCGCGAAAACTCCTACACTATATCACCATGAATATCACCCCCCGACACCCCCTCGCCCCCAAAGGCTACAAAGGACAACTCTGCAACTGGCGCGGCACCACAAGCCTCTTCCAGCGCGAAGTCATGCGCTTTCTCGCCATCTCCACCGAAAGCCTCGTCGGACCGGCGCTCTCCTCGGTGCTCTTTCTCGCCCTCTTCACCTTCGCGCTCGGCGAAAACGCGATCGTGCCGGGGGGCGTCTCCTACATGCTTTTTCTGATTCCCGGCCTCGTGCTGATGGGAATCATGGAAAGCGCCTTCGCCAACGGCGGCTTCTCGCTCGTCCACGCCAAGTGGGAGGGCAACATCGCCGACTTCCTCAGCGCCCCGCTCTCGCCGTGGGAACTCGCCGCCGCCTTCCTCGCCGGCAACATGGCGCGCGGCTTCATCGTCGGCGTTCTTGTTCTCGCGCTGCTCTCCGTTCTTTTTGACGCGCCGCCGCTGCCGCATCCTTTTGTCGCGCTGTGGTTCGCGGCGCTGACGGCGCTGCTCTTCGCGCTCATCGGCAGTCTGACGGGCGTGCTTTCGCTTCACTGGGAAGGAATGATGGTCACGATGAATTTTTTCATCACGCCGCTCTCCATTCTTTCGGGAACTTTCTACACGCTTGATCAACTTCCCGACTCCTGGGCGCGGCTCGCGGTTTACAATCCTGTCTGGTATCTCGTCGACGGCTTCCGCTACGGATTTCTCGGCGTTCACGAGAGCAATCTTGTTGCGGGGAGCGTCATCGCGGTCGTCACCAACGCGGTTCTGCTTTTCGCGCTTGTCTGGCTTCTCCGGCGGCGCTGGCGGCTCTGGGACGCCTCGTCGCAGGGACTGCACGGATATCTCCGCGTCCGTATTCTGGATTTGCGCGCGCGTGTTTTCGGGACGCGTCGCCGGCGTCCCGCGGTGTTTTCGGCGCCGCAGCGTCTGGCGCGGGCGGCGCGCGGCGGACCGCGTGTTCCGGCGGCGTTTGTCGCGGCGGTCAAGGAGGTGGTCACGCTCGCGCGCCGCGCCGTTCTGCGGACGCTTGAGAATCCCGCCGCCTGGCTCGGCGACCTTGTCGGGACGGGCGTGCTGGCGTGGATGTTCATCGTGATTGTTCCCGAGAGCGACTATGCTCCCGCGGGCTGGACGACCGCCGCCTGGCTCGCGCCCGGACTCGTCGCGATCGCGACCTGGCACATGGCCTTCGCCGTGACGGCTTACAGTTTTGTTCTGGACCGCGACGAGGGCGGCATGGAGGACATTTTAATTCCGCCGATATCGTCGTTTTGTCTTTTGTGCGGGTGGTTGCTGGGGGCGCTGGTGCTTGCGTTGTCCATGGGCGTGGCGTGCTGGGGGTTGCTTCAGTTTTTTCTGGATTCGCCTGTGAATCCGCTCGTGTTTTTTTTGTGGCTTGGACTCGGGTCGGTATTTTTCGCGGCGCTGGGGATTTTAGCGGGGATACCGGCGCAGCGTTTTGACGAGGTGGGGGCGTGGGAGATATTTCTGGTGTATCCGTTTTTGATGTTGTCGGGTTTTCTGGGGGCGTCGGAGACGCTGCCGCCGATCGGGCAGGCTTTGGTGGCGTGGAATCCGCTGACGGAGCCTGTGAGTCGTTTGCGGATCGCGTGGAGCGGGCGCGAGTTGGATGTGAGTCCGTGGGGATTGCTTGTGATTCTGGGGATTACTTTGCTGCTGGTGCTGTTCGCGTGGTGGCGGACATCTTGCAGCCCCCGCCTCCGCGCCTGACCCGACACCTTAATTAAGAGACAAACGAAGCACCGCCTTTGGCATTAGTAAGACTTTGACTAAGACATTCACGATAGCCGCTCAAGCGAGCCGCACCCGCTGATGCCCGCAGGCGCTGCCTGCAAAAAAATTAAATTAAAAAGAAAATAATTTATTTAATTGACCCCTTAAATAGTCCAATTATTTTTTAATTTTTTTTGCGGGCTAGCCCGCACCCATCTGCTGGCATCGCTCGCTTGAGCCAGCATCGTGAATGTCTGAATTTAACTCCCACTAATGCCGGAGACAGCACTTCGTCTGTCTCCTGATTAATGCCAGGGGTGGTTCTTCGGGATTCTCTTAAGAGGCGAGTAAAAGAGTCTCGGGAGACTCTACAGCATCCCGAATCTTCACAAGAAAGGTCACCGCCTCGCGGCCGTCAATTAAACGATGGTCATACGATAACGCCAGGTACATCATCCGCCGAACCACAATTTCCCCGTCGCGCACCACCGCGCGCTCCTGTATCGCATGCAAACCCAGGATCGCCGACTGCGGAAAATTCAATATCGGCGACGACAACAACGAGCCAAACACTCCCCCGTTGGAAATCGTGATACCCCCGCCCTCCAATTCACCCTGCTCCAAACCTCCCTCGCGCGCCCGCACAGCCAAAGCGCCCAACTCAGACTCCAGATCCAGCAGCGTCCGCGACTCCGCGTGACGCAAAACCGGCGCCACCAGACCCTTCGGCGTCGCCACCGCCACTCCGATATGAGCGCCGTCCGGATACACCATCTCCTCGCCCTCTATCCGCGCCCCCGCAACAGGCAACTCCTCCAAAGCCACAGCCACCGCCTTCACAAAAAATCCCATGAAACCAAGACGCACGCCGAAACGCTCCTGAATCGCGTCCTTGTATGAAGCGCGCAACTCAACCACACGGGTCATGTCAGCCTCGTTGTATGTCGTCAGCATCGCCGCCGTGTTCTGCGCCTCCTTCAAACGCCGCGCAATCGCGCGGCGCATCCGCGGCATCTTCTCGCGTCGCGCGACAAATACACTCTCCGCAACAGCGTCAGAAACAGAAGCATCGGAAGCGGCGGCGGCAGCAACGGCGGGCGTTTCGCCCTTAAGCAAAGCGAGGATGTCGCCCTTGAGAATGCGTCCGCCGGGTCCGCTCGCCTTCACTGTCTCAGGACGGAGATTGTTCTCCTGAAGAAGTCGCTCCACCGACGGCGATGTCGGTGTCGCGTCTGCCGCGCCTTTATTTGTCGTCTCAGGCGCGGGACTTGATACAGGCGCCGCCGTTGTCGTCGTCTTTGTTGCCGCCGCCGCCGTTGTCGTCTCAGATGCAGGACTTGATACAGGCGGCGGCGTTGTCGTCGTCTCTGTCGTCTCCGTTGCCGCCGTCTCCGTTTCCACCGACTGACGATGCAGGAAACGCTGCAGGTCGCGCGTGCTGATGCCGCCGCGCGAACCGCCGCGCTCCACAAGCGACGGGTCCAGCGCGCCGCCCGTCTCCGCGGGGTCGGACACGGCGGACACGACAGGCGCGGGCGCCGCCGTCATTGTCGCCGTCTTTGTCGTCTCAGGCGCGGAACTCGGCGCGGACACAGGCGGCGGCGCAGTCGTCGTCTCTGTCTTTGTCGGACTTGATACGGACGGCGCCGTTGTCGTCGTCTTTGTCGTCTCCGTTTTTGCCGGCGCCGTTTTTGTTTCCGTTTTCGCCGGCGCCGTTTCTGTCGCTGTTTTCGCCGGCGCCGTCACCGCCGCCGCCGCGTCCGCGCCGAGCGCGATCCGCGCGATCACCGCGCCGGGCGCGACATCCGCGCCCTCCTCGGCGAGAATCTCCGCGACCACTCCGGCATGCGGCGAATAAATCTCCACCGCCGCCTTGTCCGTCTCTATCTCAACCAGCGACTGCTCCGCCGCCACCGCGTCGCCCGCCGCGACACGCCACGACCCCAGTGTGCCTTCCGAAACCGACTCGCCGAGCGCCGGAACAAGGATGTCAGCAACATCAGACATCGCTCACGCCGTCGCCTCCGTTGTCGCCGCCTTCGCGGCGGCCTCCTCGCGCTTGTGCATGCCGATGCGTCCTATCGGCGGAAGCCCGACGGTCAGCGCCTCGCGCACGAGCGCCTCCTGCTCCTGACGATGGCGCGCCATCAGTCCCGTCGCCACCGCCGCCGAGGCGCGCCGCCCCGCATAACGCGGACGCGGCTCGCGCACGCCCGCCTCCTCGGCGGTCTCGGCGAGAAGTTCCTGAACAAGTCCCCACGCGCCCATGTTGCGCGGCTCCTCCTGACACCAGACCAGTTGCGCGTCACGATGCGGCGCGAGCCAGTCAATCAATACATCGGACGGCCACGGATAAATCTGCTCAAGCCGCACAATCGCGATCTCGTCCGCGGCGGCAAGGTCGCCGTCAGCGGCAGCGGCGGCAAGGTCGCCGTCGGGTTTTGCCGCGCCGTTGGACGCGGGAGCGTTCGCGGCGTCGCGGGCGGCGGCGAGGTCGTAGTAGACCTTTCCCGAACAGAACACCACCTGACGCTTCGGCGTGTTGTCCGTGAAGTCCTGATCCTCAAGAAGAACACGGTGAAAACTGCTGCCGGGCCCGAACGCCGAAAGCGGCGACACGCAGCGCTTGTCGCGCAGAAGCGACTTCGGCGTCATCACGATCAGCGGCTTGCGAAAGTCGCGCGCCAGTTGCCGGCGCAGAACATGAAAGTAATTCGCCGGCGTCGTGCAGTTCACGACCTGCATGTTGTCGTTCGCGCAGAGTTGCAGAAAACGCTCAAGACGCGCGCTGGAATGTTCGGGACCCTGTCCTTCAAAGCCGTGCGGCAGAAGCAGAACAATGCCGCTCATGCGCAGCCACTTCGCCTCGCTCGCCGACAGAAACTGATCAATGATCACCTGCGCGCCGTTGGCGAAGTCGCCGAACTGCGCCTCCCACAGGACGAGGGCGTCGGGGTCGGCGAGGGCGTAGCCGTACTCGTAGCCGAGGACGCCGAATTCGCTGAGCGGCGAATCCACGATTTCAATGTTGCCGGCGTCCGGCGCGATGTCCTTGAGGGGCCACCACTGGCGCTCGGTGTTCTGATCAATGAGGGAGGCGTGGCGCTGCGTGAAAGTGCCGCGGTTGCAGTCCTGGCCGCTCATGCGGACGGGATGCCCCTCCGCCGCCAGACTCGCGAAGGCGAGCGCCTCGCCGGTCGCCCAGTCGATCGCCTCGCCGGCCTCTATCGCCGCGCCGCGCTCGGCGAGAAACTTCTCTATTTTCGGATGCGCCGCGAAGTCCGGCGGCGGCGTCACGAGCGCGGCGCCGAGGCGGCGGAGTTCATCAACGGCGACGGCGGTGTCGCCGCGATGCGCCTCCCACTCGCGCACCGCCTTGACGCGGCTCCAGACGCCCTCAAGCCAGTCCGCCTTGTTGGGGCGATAACTGGTTGCGGATTCAAGTTCGTCGGCGAGACGCTTGCGCTCGCTTTCGCGCATGGCGGCGACCGTCTCGCCGTCAATGTCGCCGCTTTTGACGAGATGCTCGGCGTAAATCTCGGACGCGAGAGGACGCCCGCGAATCTCGCGGTACATCCGCGGCTGCGTGAAGGACGGCTCGTCCATTTCGTTGTGTCCGAAGCGGCGGTAGCAGAAGAGGTCAAGCACGATGTCGCGGTGAAAGCGCTGGCGATATTCCGCCGCGAGGCGCGCCACGATCGTGACCGCTTCGGGATTCTCGCCGTTGACATGAAAAATCGGCGACTGCGTGGCTTTCGCGAGGTCGGAGCAGTACGGCCCCGAGCGCGCGTTGACCGGATTGGTCGTGAAGCCGATCTGATTGTTGACGATGAAATGAATCGTGCCGCCGACGCGGTATCCGGAGAGGTCGGAGAGATCCAGGGTTTCGGCGACCATGCCCTGTCCGGCGAAGGCGGCGTCTCCGTGGAGCAGCAGGGGCAGGACGCGGGTGCGGTCGTGGTCGCCGAGCTGGCGCTGTTTCGCGCGCGCCTTGCCGAGGACGAGCGGGTCGACCGCCTCAAGGTGCGAGGGGTTCGCCGTCAGCGAGAGATGAATGCGCCGTCCGGCGAAGGTGCGGTCGGTGGAGGTGCCGAGGTGATACTTCACATCGCCGGAGCCTCCTTCAAGTTCGGCTTCGGACGACTCGCCGCGAAACTCGGCGAAGATGGCGGAGAGGGGTTTGTCCATGACATTGGCGAGGACATTGAGGCGTCCGCGGTGCGGCATGCCGAGGACGACCTGTTCCACTCCGCCGAACGCGGCGTGTCTGAGAATCTGTTCCAGGGCGGGGACGGTGGTTTCGGCGCCGTCGAGGCCGAAGCGTTTTGTGCCGGCGAAGCGTTTGGCGAGGAAGCGTTCAAATTCTTCGGCGGCGATGAGTCGTTCCAGGATGTGTTTGCGTTCGCGGGCGTCGGGCGCGAAGGCGGTGCGGTTTTCCATTTTTGTGGTGAGCCAGTGGCGCTGGATCGGGTCCTGGATGTGCATGAATTCGGCGCCGATGGGTCCGCAGTAGATGGCGTCGAGTGTGGCGAGGATGTCTTCGAGGGTTGCCCAGTCCTGTCCGAGGACGCCGCCGAGGTAGATGTCGCGTTTGAGGTCTTTGTCTTCGAAGCCGTATGTGGCGGGGTCGAGGTCGGGGTGGGCGACGCCGCCGGCGAGTCCGAGGGGGTCGAGGCGGGCTTTGAAGTGTCCGCGGATGCGGTAGTTGCGGATGAGGAGGGCGACGCGCAGCGCGTCGCGGGTTTCGCGTCCCGGGGCGCGGGAGGTTTCGCCGCCGGCTTCTCCGTGTGTGAGCGGACGGTTGAAGGACGCGAGCCATGAGCGGGCGTCGGTTTCGAGGTCGGCGAAGAATTTCTGCCAGAGGGGGGCGACGGAGTTTTCGTCGATTGTCCATCTGGTGTAGAGCGAGGAGAGTTCGCGGAGTCGGTCTTCGAAGCCGTGGGTTCTGGGGCTGGCGCTCATTTTTCCTCCGGTTGTGCCTCTGGGCTTTTTTGCGCCCTCCTGCGGGGAGTATAGCAGGGTGTGTTGCGGGGGGCAAGCCTGTGTCTGGCGCGCTATTCGGCGCTGGCGGGCGCTTTAATCAGGGGGCGGGCGACAATAACGGTGTCCATTAAATCGGGGTGCGGCCTTTGGCATTAGTAAGACTTTGACTAAGACATTCACGATGTTGGCTCAAGCGAGCAACGCCCGCTGATGCCCGCAGGCGCTGCCTGCAAAAAATAAATTAAAAAGCAATTGGACTATTTAAGGAGTCAATTAAATCGGTGTTCAGCCTCTGGCATTAGCGGGAGTTTGACTAAGACATTCACGATAGCCGCTCAAGCGAGCGATGCCAACTGATGCCCGCAGGCGCTGCCTGCAAAAAAAATTAAATTAAGAAGAAATTAATTTAATTTTTTTAATTAACCCCATTAATTGTCTTATTAATAATTAACAGAATAAATTTCTTTTTAACACATTATTTGTCAATTAATAATTAACAAAATAAATTATTTTTTTAATTTTTTTGCGGGCTAGCCCGCACCCATTAGCTGGCATCGCTCGCTTGAGCCAGCATCATGAATGTCTTAGTCAAAGTCTTACTAATGCCAAAGGCCGCCCTTCGTTGTCTCTTTAATTATTAATTATTTTTAATTTAATTTTTGCAGGCAGCGCCTGCGGGCATCAGTTGGCGCTGTTCGCTTGAGCGGCTGCATTAAGAGTCTAAAGTTAAGTCTCACTAATGCCAGGGGCCGCGCTTCGGGAAGCCCCGAAGTCAGCGGCGCGGACGCCCGGAACGGGCTTTTTTGGTTTTGGCTTTAGCCTTGGGCTTAGCCTTGGTTTTGGCTTTGACCTTAACCTTAACAGCACGAGAACGGCGGGAAGAAACGCCCCGCTCCAAAGCCTTCCGCATCGCCAAACCCAAATCCGCCGGCGACAGCGCCACCGACGCCCCCGCACGGCGCAACGCATCTATCTTCGCGCCGGCCGTCTCCTCGGCGCCGCCGATCACCGCGCCCGCATGTCCCATCCGGCGCCCGGGAGGCGCCGTGCGTCCCGCGATAAACGCCGCGAACGGCTTGCCGCGACCCGCCCGCGCAGCATCCCGCAGCAGACGCGCCGCCTCCAGTTCCTCATGTCCGCCGATCTCGCCGATCAGCAGAATGCCCTCCGTCTCGTCATCGCCCAGAAACAACTCCAGCGACTCGCAGAACCCCAGGCCATGCACCGGATCCCCCCCGATCCCGATACAGGTGGACTGCCCGAGACCGCTCTGCGTCAACTGCCACACGCCCTCGTATGTCAATGTTCCCGAACGCGACACAACCCCGATCGGGCCGCGCTTATGTATCGGACCGGGCATAATCCCGATCTTGCACGCCCCCGGCGTGATAATCCCCGGACAATTCGGCCCGATCAGAATACTCCCGCTGCCCGTCAGCGCGCGCTTGACACGGAGCATGTCCAGAATCGGAATCCCCTCCGTGATGCACACGATCAGACCGACGCCCGCGTCCACGGACTCCAGTATCGCGTCCGCCGCCGCGGGAGGCGGAACATAAATCACGCTCGCCGTCGCCCGCGTCGCCGCGACCGCCTCGGCGACGCCGTCAAAAACCGGCAGACCGAGACACTCCGCGCCGCCCTTGCCGGGCGTCACCCCCGCGACAAGTTTCGTGCCGTACGCCAGCGCCTGCTCGCCGTGAAAACGTCCCTGCGCGCCCGTCAGACCCTGACACAGAACACGCGTGCGCTTGTCAACCAGCACGGACATCAGCGCGTCCTCCCCGCCGAGCCGCGACCCGCGCGCGCCTTCGCCGACCGCGAGGCTTCAACAGCAAGCACCGCCGCCTCGTGCAAGCCCTCCGCCGGCGTGATCGCCAGACCGGAAGACGCGAGAATGCGGCGTCCCTCCTCCGCCTTCGTGCCTTCAAGACGCACCACGAGCGGCACCCGCAGTCCGCGCGCGCGCGCCGCCGCCACGACTCCCTCGGCGATCACATCGCAGCGCATGATGCCGCCGAAGATGTTGATCAGAATCGCCTTCACCGCGCGGTCGCGGAGAATAATCCGAAACGCCGCCTCCACCTTCTCCTGACTGGCGCCGCCGCCGACATCCAGAAAGTTCGCCGGCTCGCCGCCCGCGAGCGAAATCAGGTCCATTGTCGCCATCGCGAGTCCGGCGCCGTTGACCATGCAGCCGATCTCGCCGTCAAGTTTCACATAGCTCAGGTCGTGAATCCGCGCCTCGCGCTCGGCGGCCGCCATCTCGTGCGGATCCTCCAGACGCGCCAGATCCGGATGACGGAAAAGCGCCGAGTCGTCCGCCTGGACCTTGGCGTCGAGCGCGGCGAGGGTGCCGTCCTCCAGGACGGCGAGCGGATTGAGTTCCAGCAGCGAGAGGTCGCGCTTCTGCACGAGCGCGACCAGCGCGCGCAGCAAAGCCGCGAAGTCCGCCGCCGTCGCGGAGCGAATCGGAAAGCCGAGACCGAGCGCGAGGCGTCGCGCGACATAGAGACTCCAGCCGCCGCCGGGCAGCGCGGGTTCCAGGGCGACGCGCAGGATGGCGTCGGGTTTTTCGGCGGCGAGTTCTTCTATGCCCATTCCGCCCTCGGCGGCGGCGACGATGACGAGCCGGCTCCGCGCGCGGTCGAGCAGAATGGAGAGATACAGTTCGCGCGCGATTCGGCTCGCTTCTTCTATCCAGACTTTGCGCACGGTCTGGCCGTTCTCGGAGGTCTGAAGGGTTCTGAGCGTCGCGCCGAGCATCTGCCGCGCGGTGTCGGCGGCTTCGGCGTGTCCTTTGACGACGGCGACCCCGCCCTTGCCGCGGCGAGCGCCGTCAAGGAATTTGCCTTTGCCGCGTCCGCCGGCGTGAATCTGCGCCTTGACGACGAGGGTCGGCCCCTTGAGTTTCGCGACCGCCGCCTCGGCGCGTTCGGGACGCGACACGACGACTCCGTCCGGCACGCGGACACCCTCGGCGCGGAGGAGTTTCTTCGCCTGGTATTCGTGGAGTTTCACGCGTCAGTTTTCCGTCTGCATGCGCTTGGCGCATTCGGCGACGAGTTCGCGCACGGCGCCGACTGACTTGCTGAAGGCGGCGCGTTCGTTGTCGTCGAGGTCTAATTCCACGACGCGCTCGACTCCGCGCGCGCCGATGATGACGGGGACGCCGGCGTAGATGTCTTTTTCGCCGTACTCGCCGTCGAGCCAGGCGGCGGCGGGCAGGAGGCGGCGGGAGTTGTGGAGGTAGGCTTCCGCCATTTCGGTCGCGGCGGCGGCGGGGGCGTAGAAGGCGGAGCCGGTGCCGAGCAGGGCGACGATTTCGGCGCCGCCGTTCTGTGTGCGCGTGACGATTTCGTCGAGGCGTTCGCGGGAGAGGTGTCCGCGTTTGACCCACTCGGTCAGGGGGATGCCGGCGACGGAGGTGTATCTGGGCAGGGCGACCATGGTGTCGCCGTGTCCGCCGAGGACGAGGGCGTGGATGTCGCGCATGGCGACGCCGAGTTCCAGGCTGAGGAAGTGTCGGTATCTCGCGGTATCCAGGACGCCGGCCATGCCGATGACTTTGTGATGCGGCAGACCGCTGGCGTGTCGGAGGCTCCAGACCATGGCGTCGAGGGGGTTGGTGACGCAGATGACGAAGGCGTTCGGTGCTTTGGCGGCGATTTCGGCGCCGACTTCGCGCATGACGGCGACGTTGGTATCGAGGAGGTCGTCGCGGCTCATGCCTGGTTTGCGCGGCACGCCTGCGGTGACGATGACGACGTCGGCGTTGTCGAGGGAGGCGTTTGCGCCGCCGAGGATCTGTGTTTCGGATCCGGTGACGGCGCCGGCCTGTGAGAGGTCGAGGGCTTTGCCTTGTGCGACTTTATCGAGTCGGTCGATGAGGGCGACTTCGCCGAGTTTTGCGGTTTGCGAGAGGAGTGCGAGGGTGCCGCCGATTTGTCCGGCGCCGATGAGGGCGATTTTTGGCATTTTTCCTCCTTGTGTTCTCCTCTGGTTGTTTTGAGTATAGGGGTTGTAGTTGCGGATGGCAAGGGGTTTACGGGGGCGAATTTCCGCCATTTTAGGCGGACGAAGCACGATCTTTGGCATTAGTAAGACTTTGACTAAGACATTCACGATGTTGGCTCAAGCGAACCGCGCCCGCTGATGCCCGCAGGCATAAGTTGGTGTCGCCAGCAGGAGCGTCTTTCACGGCTAGTGCAAAGTCCGCTCTCACTGGTGGAAAGGCTTGCTCCCGCGGGACTCTCCGTAGTGCGGCCTCTGGCATTAGTGGGAGTTTGACTAAGACATTCACGATGCTGGCTCAAGCGAGCGATGCCAGCAGATGGGTGCGGGCTAGCCCGCAAAAAATTAAAAATTAAATTTGACTATTTAAGGGGTCAATTAAATAAATTGTTTTTCATTAATTAAATAATAGACAATTAATGTGTTAA
>JALCBB010000032.1 GCA_028066985.1 Alphaproteobacteria bacterium | reverse complement strand
GAGCGATGCCAGCAGATGGGTGCGGGCTAGCCCGCAAAAAAAATTAAAATTAAATGGACTATTAATGAATGGACGACAATCACGGGGTCAATTAAATAAATTGTTCTCTTATTAACTTAGACAAATAATGGTGTCAATTAAATAATAAACAATTAATGTGTTAAAAAGTGATGTGTTCTGTTGCTAGTCAGACAATTAATGGGGTCAATTAAATCGGCGTGCTGTTTTTGGCATTAGTGGGAGTTTGACCTAGACAGTCATGATGTTGGCTCAAGCGAGCGATGCCAGCAGATGGGTGCGGGCTAGCCCGCAAAAAAAATTAAAATTAAATGGACTATTAATGAATGGACGACAATCACGGGGGCAATTAAATAATTGTTCTCTTATTAACTTAGACAAATGATGGTGTCAATTAAATAATAAACAATTAATGTGTTAAAAGGTGATGTGTTCTGTTGCTAGTTAGACAATTAATGGGGTCAATTAAATAAATTGTTTTTTCATTAATTATTAATAGACAAGTAAGGCTGGAATAATTTCTAAAATTCGTCTATAATATGGCTATGACAACTCCACACATCCGCCTCGGTGTAAATCTGGATCATGTGGCAACTATCCGCAACGCCCGCGGCGAAGGCCACCCCTCCCTCGCAGACGCCGTTGATCTCGCATTGGAGGCGGGCGCCGACGGCATCACAATGCACCTCCGCGAAGACCGCCGCCACATCCTTGACGCCGATCTTGAAGAAACCGCCGCCCGCCTCGCCGACACCAACACCCCCCTCAACATGGAGATGGCGGTCACCGAAGAAATGGTCGCCATCGCCACCCGCCTCCGCCCCCCCTGGACCTGCCTCGTCCCCGAGCGCCGCGCCGAACTCACCACCGAGCAGGGACTCCAGGTCACAACCGCCCTGAGCGCCGCCTGCGCCCGTCTCGCCGCCGCCGACATAAAAATCTCGCTCTTCATTGACGCCGACCCTGCCGCGCTTGAGATGGCGTCTCAACTCGGAGTCAACGCCGTTGAGATTCACACCGGCCCCTGGTGCCGCGCCTTCGCCGCCGACGGAGACGGCAGCCCCCGCGAGCAGGACGAGTGGCATAAGATTGTCGCCGCCGCCGAGCATTGCGCCGCGCACGACCTTGGCTTTCACGCCGGCCACGGATTGCACTACGACACCGCCCGCAAGATCGCCGGCATTAAAGGACTCGCCGAGGTCAACATCGGACACTTTCTCGTCGGCGAGGCGATTTTTTACGGCCTTGGCGAGGCGATCCGCCGAATGAGGACGGCGCTTGACGAGGGCGCGCGATGAGCGCGGACACGGCGTCGCTTGCGGTCGGCATTGACATTGTTGACATTCGCCGCATTGAGCGCGTGCTTGACCGCTTCGGCGACCGCTTCACGCGCCGCGTCTTCACGAGCGGCGAGCGCGACCTTGCCGACCGCCGCGGCGCTGTTTTATCCCCGCGCGGCAACGGACGAGCGGCGACCTACGCGCGCCGTTTCGCGGCGAAGGAGGCGTGCGCGAAGGCGCTTGGCACGGGTGTTCCGCGCCGCGGCGTGTACTGGCGCGACATTGGAGTTGTGCGCGGCGCTTACGGCGCGCCGGCTCTTGCGCTGACGGGCGGCGCCGAGACGCGCGCGCGTTTTCTCGCCGAGGAGGCGTTCGGCGCGGGCGCGGAGTCGCTGTTTCAGATTTCGCTGACCGATGACTATCCTTACGCGCAGGCGGTTGTGCTGTTTCAGGCGCGTCCGCGACGGTGACGGCGACAATGACGGTGACGGAGCGCGTCGCATGAGCGGCTGGCTTTCCACGCTTCGCAGCGAACTGGTGAGCGCGGTCAAGACATTTGTGATTGCGCTGGTGGTGCTGGTGTTGTTTCATGATCTGGCGTTTGAGCCGTTCTGGATTCCGTCCGGCTCAATGTATCCGACATTGATGGTGGGGGACTACATTTTCGTCTCCAAGTATTCGTATGGTTATTCGCGCAATTCGTTTTCGCTCGGCGACCTGCTGCCCGACAACTTTTTCGGCGACGGACGCTACCTGACTTCCGAGCAGCCTGTGAGTCGGGGCGATGTTGTGGTTTTTGAAGTGCCTGGCGGCGACCCTGAGGAGCCTGGATGGGTGCGCCGTCTTCTGGGCTTGCCCGGCAAGGAGTCGACGACTTATGTCAAGCGCGTGATAGGACTTCCCGGCGATCGCATTCAGGTGCGTTCGGGCTTGCTGCATATTAACGATGTTGCGGTTCGGCGCGAGCGTGTCGGGGAGGGCGAGGCGCTTTTGAGCGGCGGCGTGTTTCGGCGCCGGTATACGGAGTATGTTGAGACGCTGCCCGACGGCTTTCAGCATCCGATCTGGGAGTTGACCGACGGCGACTCTACTCCGCCGTTTGATGTGCCTGAGGGTCATTATTTTATGATGGGCGACAATCGCGACAACAGTCAGGACTCGCGCGCGTTGTTTGGCGCGGTGCCGCTGGAGCAGATTATCGGCCCCTCGCGGGTGATATTTTTCTCGCGTGACACGAGCGAGCCGTTCTGGAAGGTGTGGCTTTGGGCGGGCGACATCCGCTTCTCGCGGTTATTTATGCGTACGGAATAAGGTGTTGAAATTATGACAAAACCGAAGAAATCCGAGCCGTGGTCGCTGCCCTACGACTTTGGCGACGAGGGACTTTTGCGCGATGCTTTGACGCATCCGAGCGCGGCGGCGCACGAGGTGCCGGCGCCTGGCGAGTTGCGTCAGTCGGCGCGCTATCAGCGTCTGGAGTTTCTGGGCGACCGCGTATTGGGTCTGGAGGTGGCGCATTACCTGTTTGACTTTTTCCCGTGCGAGGCTGAGGGAGATTTGTCGCGGCGTCTGCATAATCTGGTATCGCAGCGCAGTCTGGCGCGTGTTGCGCGGCGTTTTGAGTTGGACAAGCATCTGGTTCACGCGTTATCTGAGACGGTGGCGTCTGACGCGGTGTTGTCTGACTGTTTAGAGGCGGTGATTGGCGCGGCTTACATTGACGGCGGTTATGCCGCGGCGCGCAAGTTTGTGCGCGCGTTGATGCGCGAGGAGTTGGAGAATCCGCCGCCTGTTCCGCCGTTGGATCCGAAGACGCGTTTGCAGGAGTGGGGATTGCGTCATCGTCATGGTTTGCCGCAGTATCGTGTGATGGGACATGAGGGGCCTGGTCATGCGCCGAGTTTTCTGGTCTCGGTCTTTTTCCCGGGGACGGACTTGCCTTCTGCTGAGGGGACGGGATCTTCGCATCGTCATGCTGAGCGGGCGGCGGCGGCGGCGCTGTTGAGTTTGATTCCCGATGTTGATGACGATGATTCATGATTAACGGTGACGGCTTCGGCGCAGACGGCGACAGAAATGGCGCCGGCTTTAGCGACAATAACGGCGCCGCCGTTAATGCGTCTATTAAAAGTCATATTAACGACGACAATGAAGGTTCCCCTCGTTACCAGCCCGCAAAGAGCCGCACTGACAAAAAAGGCGCCGCCAAAGGGGACAGCGACCCCGCCGCCAATTCGCCTATTAAAAGTCGTATTAACGACGACAATGAAGGCTCCCCTCGTTACCAGCCCGCAGGGAGTCAGATTGACAAAGAAGGCGACGGTAATGATGAGTCCGTTAAAATTCATCATGACAATAACAGCCGCGCCGGTCTCGTCGCGCTGCTCGGACCGACAAACGCCGGCAAGTCGCTGCTCCTTAACACACTCGTCGGCGGCTCCCTCTCCATCGTCTCCCACAAACGACAGACAACCCGCTTCGCCGTCCGCGCCGTCTGGACAGAAAACAACACCCAGGCCGTCTTCATTGATGTCCCCGGCTTTCTAGACAAGCCGCGCCGCCTCCTTGAACGCACAATGCGCGCCTCCTCCTCCGCCGCGCTGGACGAAAGCGACCTCGCCCTCCTCGTCATTGACTCCTCGCACCCGCCCGGCCCCGACGAACACCGCGCCATAAAAATTCTCCGCGACCGCCACCGCAATGTCATCCTCGTCCTGAACAAAATAGACCTCGTGCCAAAAGAATCCCTCCTCGGCATCGCGGCGCAACTCTCTCAGTCCGGCGACTTCCGCGCCGTCACGATGATCTCGGCGAAAACCGGCGACGGCTTAGACGGCCTCCGCGCCCGCATCACTTCGCTTCTGCCGCGCCGTCCGTTTCTGCTTCCCGCCGCCGCCGCCGCCGCCGACACTCCGCTCGATTCGGTCGCCCTTGCGGAAATCACGCGCGGCGTCATCTACAGCCGCCTCCACCAGGAACTCCCCTACGCCACCGCCGTGGAGACGACAGAATCGGTCCGAAAGGGTAAAGTGCTTCTCGTCTCGCAGACGATTCATGTGGAACGCGATTCGCAAAAAGGAATGGTCATCGGAGCAGGCGGACAAATGCTCGGCACAATACGCGAACTTTCGCAGTCGGCGATGTCGCTGCGCGCGCGCGCGCGGGTGCGCCTGCGGCTGTATGTGCGTGTCAGCCCCGACTGGGCGCAGAGCGCGGACGACCTTTCGCGCCTCCTCCCGCGCTGACGGCGACGGACGCGACCGATGCAGGAGTGGCGAGACGAGGCGTTTTTGCTGTCGGCGCGTCCGCTGGGCGAGCGCGGCGTGGTGGCGCATGTTTTGTCGCGCTCCCACGGACGCTGCGCCGGCCTCATCCACGGCGGACAAGCGCAGTCGCGCCGCGGCTGGCTGCAGCCTGGCGCGCGCCTTGAGGTTTCGTGGCGCGCCCGCCTTGCCGAGCAACTCGGACACTTTGTGATTGAGCCGCTCATCTCGCACGGCGGACGCGTCCTGTCCGACCCTGACCGCCTTGCGGCGCTGGCGTCCGCGCTTGCCTTGTTAGACAATTCCCTTGCCGAGCGCGACCCGCATCCTGAGGCGTTCGCCTCGCTGGAAACTTTGCTGCAGACGCTTGACTCTGCCGATGACTGGGGCGCGGCGTATCTTGAGTGGGAATGTCGCCTTCTCTCGCTTCTCGGCTACGGCCTTCCGCGCGAGCGTTTCGCGGAGGACGACGGCTTTCTTGACCTTGAAAATTGGAGCGTGATAGCGAAGGCGTCGCTGCGCCCGCGGAGTTGCCTGGCGCTGCCGGGCATGCTGTGTTCGGGCGCGAGACACGGCGGCGCTTCGCGGAGGGATTTAGGCGAGGCGCTGTCATTCCTGGCGACATTGCTGGCGGTGCGCGTTTTCCGCCCGCTTGACCGCGACCTGCCGGCGGCGCGTTACAACCTGCTTAACCGCTTCGGCGTAGGACTTGCGGAAGTATGAGCACGCGCAGAAAAAAGACGACAAAGACGGCGCCGAAGAAGGCGACGAAAAAGGGGACAAAGACGGCGCCGAAAAAGGGGACGAAAAAGGCGCCGAAAAAAACGAAGGGGAAGACAAAGACGAAGGCGAAAACGAAATCGTCTTCCGACTTGTTCTCTTCGGACAGCGACAGCGCCGCCGGCGAGTCCATTGAAACGGTTGAGTTCCGCGAGGCGTTGTCGGAGCGCTATCTGACCTACGCGCTCTCCACGATCATGTCGCGCTCTTTGCCCGACGCGCGCGACGGCTTGAAGCCGGTGCATCGCCGCCTTTTATACTCCATGCACCGCATGGGCTTGCGACCCGACGCCTCGTTCCGCAAATCGGCGCGCGTGGTCGGCAATGTGATGGGACGCTTCCACCCGCACGGCGAGGCGTCAATTTACGACGCGCTCGTGCGGATGTCGCAGGACTTTTCTTTACGCTGGCCCCTCGCGGAGGGACAGGGCAATTTCGGCTCTATTGACGGCGACCCTGCCGCGGCGATGCGCTACACGGAAGTCCGCATGAGCGCGATGGCGCTGCGCCTCCTTGACGGCATTGACGAGGATGCGGTGGATTTCCGCCCCAGTTATGACGACTCCGAGACCGAGCCGGTGTTGTTGCCGGGCGGCTTTCCTTCGCTGTTGGCGAACGGGGCGCAGGGCATCGCGGTCGGTATGTCGTGTTCGGTGCCGCCGCACAATTTGGAAGAACTTTGCCGCGCCCTGCTTTGCTTATTAAAGAGTCCGAACGCGCGCCACGCAACCTTGATGTCGTTTATTCCCGGCCCTGACTTTCCGACCGGCGGCGAACTTGCCGAGGATGCCGACACGATTTCCGAGGTCTACCGCGAGGGACGCGGCCAGTTGCGCCTTCGCGCCCGATGGCGCCGCGAGGAGGTCTCGCGCGGACGCTGGCAGGTCGTTGTGTACGAGGTTCCGTATCAGACGGCGAAGTCCCGTCTTGTGGCGCGCCTGTCCGAGTTCGCGGAGTCCCGCGGCGGCGGCTTGTTGCGCGCGGTGCATGACGAGTCTGACGAGTCGGTGCGTGTGGTTCTGGTTCCCGGCGACTACGACACGGACGCGGCGGCGTTGATGGAGCGTTTATACCGCCGCAGTGATTTGGAGGTGAAGGTTCCCGTGCATTTAAACGCGCTTGACGCCGACGGCGCCCCGCGCACATTTTCGCTCAAGGGGCTGCTTGAGGTTTATCTGTCGCATCGTTTTGAGGTGTTGCGACGCTGCACGGGTTTTCGTTTGGAGCGCGCGGAGTTGCGTTTGGAACTGGTGGAGGGCTTTCTGCGCTTGTTTGACAATTTTGAGGCGGCGATACGGATTATCCGAGGGGAGGATGATCCTGCGGCTGTTTTGGCGAAACGCTTTAAGTTGAACGACCGGCAGGTTCAGGCGGTTCTGGACTTGCGTTTGCGCGCCTTGCGAAAGTTGGAGGAGGCGCGGTTGCGCGAGGAGCGCGAGTCGTTGTTGGACGAGCGGCGTGGTTACCGCCGACTTTTACGCGAGGAGGGTTTGCAGCGCGAGGCGATTGCGGGCGAGGTGAAGGGTTTGATGTCTGCGCTTGGAGTTAAAACTGAGTTCGGGGCGCGACGCACTTTGATTGGCGCGGCTCCGGCTGATGTGGAGTCGGACGCGTCTGCGGGCGAGGGGGGAGCGGTGACCTTGCCGGCGCCGGGCGGGGAGTTGGCGGGTGTGGTTGTGATTTCGCGCAAGGACTGGGTTCGTTTTGTCCGTGGCGGTGCGGGCGGTGCGGGAGATGTGGATGTGTCTTCGTTGCGTTTTCGTGATGGAGATGGTCCCGCGTTTTCTGTGGGCGGCGGCGAATTTTTCGGAGTGCTTGGATCGGACGGACGTTGTTATGTTTTGGAGTCTGGCAAGTTGCCGGGGTCGCGTGGTTATGGGGAGCCGCTGCGGATGTTGATTAATTTGGGTGAGGAGGTTCGGGTTGTGGGTGTGGTGTCTTTGTATTCTGGCGGACGTGTTCTGGTGGCGGCGAGTGACGGCCGTGGCTTTATTGTTCGGCACGAGTCGTTGTGGGGTCGTACGCGTGGCGGAGTTCAGGTGATGACTTTGCCTGAGGGAGTTGAGGCGGTGTCGCTTGTGGATTTGGCTGAGGGAGATGAGATGGCGGGCTGCTTGTCGTCTGGGGGGAAACTTTTGTTGTTTGGCTTGGGGGAGATTCCGGAGAGGGCGCGCGGACGGGGTGTGATCTTGCAGAGATTGCGTGGCGGGGAGGTTTTGGAGGGTGTATTTGGTATGGGGGAGGGCGGAATTTTCCCGTGGTCGTCGCGTGGTTGTGATATTTCGCGTTGGGTGGGGAAGCGTGCGCAGACGGGACGCAAGGCCCCCCGCCCCGCAACCTTAAAGAAGTCCAATTAAAAGACAGACGAAGAACAGCCTCTGGCATTAGTAAGACTTTGACTAAGACATTCACGCTGTTGGCTCAAGCGAGCAGCACCAACTGATGCCCGCAGGCGCTGCCTGCAAAAATAAAATTAATTGACTTGCCGTCTATTTTGTGTTAAATTTAAAAAAATCGGAGTTGGGGGAGCGCCCTTTCTGTATCTTCTGCTTTCTGCTTTCCCTGTCACGATGTTTCGCGCGAAACATCGAAAGACTGAAAACATTGACTTTTTTTCTTAATGTTTCGCGCGAAACATTAAAAAGGTCGTTTTTTTTTGAGAAATGGCGGATGGACGACGAATGGCGGCGGGCAGCAGCAGGGGGCAGTGGCATGTTTCGCGTGAAACATTAAGACCAATCGGCGCGCGATCTCTGGCATTAGTAGGAGTTTGACTTAGACATTCACAGTGTTGGCTCAAGCGAGCAGCACCCACTGATGCCTGCGGGCGCTGCCCGCAAAAAAATTAAAAAAAGCGAATTTTTAATGTTTCGCGCGAAACATTGAAATTGACGACGAATGGCGGTCGGGGGGCGGTGGTGTGGCAGGGGGCAGGTATGTTTCGCGTGAAACAATTGGGTATTTGACGAATTAAGGTGTCATTAATGTTTCGCGTGAAACATCTGAAAATTGGCTTTTTTTAATGTTTCGCGCGAAACATTAAGAAAAAAGTTCAATGTTTTCAGTCTTTCGATGTTTCGCGCGAAACATTAAGACCAATCGGCGCGCGATCTCTGGCATTAGTAGGAGTTTGACTTAGACATTCACAGTGTTGGCTCAAGCGAACCGCGCCCACTTAAGCCCGCGGGCGCTGCCCGCAAAAAAATTAAAAAAGTCGTTTTTTTTTGAGAAATGCTGGATGGACGACGAATGGCGGTCAGGGGGCGGGGGTGTGGCAGGGGGGCAGGTATGTTTCGCGTGAAACAATTGGGCATTTGACGAATTAAGGGGTCATTAATGTTTCGCGCGAAACATTAATTGGTCTGTTGCCAGGGGGCGAGGACTTTTTCTGCGGTCATGCCATTGACATTTAAGGCCTCCGCATCGCGGCGCAGTAAAGCCAGCCCCCAATGCTCGTCTCCATTCACAACAGAGCGCAGCACCCCCGCCTTCCGTCCCGCGCCATCCTCCACGACATCACCCGTCCGCACCTCGCCCTCAACCCGCACCGGCACCAGCACCCGCTTCAGCAAACCCCGATAATGCACCCGCGCCGTAATCTCCTGCCCCAGATAACACCCCTTCTCCCAGTCAATCGCCCCCTGCAAATCCATCCCCGCTTCCGCCGGAAGATCACGCCCGACCTCAAGATCACGACTCCCGTCCATCCACCCCGCACGAATACGCCGCCCCTCCCACTCGCGCCGCGCCGCCTCCGCATTCGCCACAACCGACACCGCCGCGCCCGAAGAAAGACAAACCAGCCGCGCCGCATCCTCCCCCCGCCGCGGATCACCGAAAACACACCACCCGTCGCCGCGCCGCACCTTCCCGCGCTCCACACCGCCGCCGGGAAGCAGAAAAACCTCCGCCGCCGCCACGCTCAATTCAACCTGCGCCCGCAGTCTGTAGCGTCCGAGACCATCAACCAGGTCCTGCGCCCGCTCCGCCTCGCACTCAAGAAACAACACGCCGTCGCCGACAAACATGAAAAAATCGTGTAAGTATTTCCCCTGAGGCGTGAGGAAAGCGCTCCACCGCGCCTCGTCCGCGGCGAGGGTTTCTACATTCTGCGTGACGAGTCCCTGCAGGAAAGACACCCTGTCCGCGCCGCCGACCGTCACGATCCCGCGCGACGGCATCGGCAGCGCGGCGGACGAGGCAAGATCAAATCGCGGACTCACCCGCTGACGCTAGCGCGCGCGCGCGGATTGAGCAAGTCGGAGAAGGCGGCGATGTTTCTGGTCATTCTGAGCGACGGCACCGGCGGCGGCATCGCGACGAGCGGCGTCATCGCGCATCTTCAGGACAAATACGACCTCCCCCTGACGATTGTGACTCCGCCGCGCACGGCTGCCTGGTTCAGTTCGTGGCCCGGCCGTCACTGGACTCTCGTCCTGACGGACGAAGACTCCCGCGCTTCGGAGGTGCAGCGATCTTTGTATCGGCGTTTGTCGCGTACGCGCCCTGCGGCGGTCGCCGACTTCGGAGGCCATTCGTTCTCGCGTTTTCTGCCGGCGCGCCTGCTTGGAGGCTACAACTTTTCGTTTTACCGTCGCCGCGACGAGTCCCTCGCGTCGGCGCTGGACAGACTTCGCGCGCGCCTCGGCGAAGATCTTCCGCCGCCGTGCTGGCGCAGCGGCAGGAAGTATCTCCGCAATTCGCACTTGGCGCGACATTCGTATGCCTTGTTGCCTGGCGGCGGCACGCGTCCGTGGGTTGCGCTTTCGCCTGGCTGCGCGCGCGAGGACATGAAAGACGAAGCCTATCACGACCTGTGGGCGCAGTTGTCGGATGTTCTTTTTCTGCCCGACGGAGTTCTGCCCGGCGGCCGCGTGGTGTTGCTTGGCGCGCCCGGCGAGTCGGAGTCGCTGAGCAGGGTGGCGCGGGTTTATCTTGAGAGTCTTGATGACGCTTATGGCGCCGAGGTTCGTGTTTGCAATATGGTGGCGCAGACGAGTCTGGCGATGGCGGCGACTTGCATGATGCGCTCGCGTTTAGTTGTGGCGACGAACAATCTGGCGCCGCAGTTGGCAGCGGTGTCCGGCGTGCCGTGTCTTCGTTTGTTGCGCGAGGGCGAGGACGACGACCTTCCGCTCTGGAGCAATCAGGCGCGGCAGTTGTATCCGTGTTCTGACGGCGAGTTGCGCGCCGCCTTACTGCGGCTTTTGGGGACGGTCTAGCGTCTGCTCTACGACCTGCCAGACTTCATCGGCTTCCAGGAGCGGGAGGGGTTCGCGCTGAATCACGGTCGCGCCGGGCGGCGCCCAGACCGTGGCGGGCGGCTTCGCGCCGAAGAGCGAGACGATGGAGGCTCCGCCGAGGTTTGCCCAGTGCGCGGCGCCAGTGTCGCCGGCGACCATGAGTTTCGCGCGGCGTCCGAGGTGGATGAAGGCGGCGCCGTCGGTTTTGCCGAGCATATCAATCGCCTGCGGACATGCGTCGCGAATGACATTAAAGGAGTTGCGCTCGGCTTCCAGCCCGACGACGAGCGGCTGCACGCCGTTGAGATGGAGTCGCCGCGCGATCTCGGCGAAATTTCTGGCGGGCCACATTTTGATGCTTCGGGGCGGCCAGAGTCTTGAGTTTTTGCCGCGGGCGATGCTGCCGCCCGGCGCGAGGATGGCGAAGTTTTCCGGCAGCGCGGCGACGAGCGCGGCGTCCGGCTCGCCGACGGCGGAGAGGTCGGCGGCAACGGGCGTAACGCCGCACTGCCGCAGAAAATCGCTGACGGCTTCGTTGAAGGGTTTATTGACGGGGTTGCGGACGGGTCTGTAGAGTTCCAGTTTCTGCCGATGGAAGGCTGTCACGCGCGCGCGCGGCTGGTGCAGTTTGAGGAACAGGCGATGCATCCGCGAGCGGTCGTTGTTGTGGAGGTCGTAGACATGCGAAAATTTGCGCTGATTCATTCGCGCGATGAATTTTCCGAATTCATTTTTTGAGGCGCCGAGGGGGCGCTCCCGGCGGTCAATGAGGAAGTCGCTGAAGATGTTGAAGGGTTTGATGTTGTCGGCCATATTCTGTCTTGTGAGGAAGACGAGTTGCGCGCCGGGGTGATGCTGTTTGACAGCCTGGAGCGCGGGCAGACACAGCGCGAGGTCGCCGAAGGCGGAGTAGAGAATGACGAGGACATTATTCTGTGTCATGGGGTTGAGTTTAGCATGTGTGCTAGGTTGTAATCCACGGGTGACAGGAACAACGGCGGCGGCGCAGTGAAGGACAGGACTATGGATAAGACGATAAACGAGGCGCTGGATCTTCTGCTTCTTGACGGACAGGTTCTGCTTGGTCCCGAGCGGCTTGAGGAGACTTCTATCGCTATTCGCGGCGGCGAGATAGTCGGTCTGGGGGTTTCGCGTGAAACATCGGCGCGCGAGGTGGTGTCGGCGCGCGGCTTGACGGTGATGCCGGGCGTGCTGGACACGCAGGTTCACTTTCGCGAGCCTGGCTTCCCCGAAAAGGAGACCCTGGCGGACGGCATGCGCGCGGCGGCGCTGGGCGGTGTCGTGGGCGTTTTTGAGATGCCGAACACGCGTCCGCCGACGACAGACGCGGCGGCGCTGGAGGACAAGTTGTCGCGCGTTGCGGGCCGCGCATATACGGACTACGCCTTTTATGTCGGCGCGACGCCGGACAACCTGGCGACCCTGGGCGACCTTGAATTGCTGGACGGCGTGGCGGGCGTCAAATTATTCATGGGATCATCAACGGGCGGCTTGCTGGTGTCGGGGGATGACGAGATTTTCGCGGCTTTGCGAAGCGGCAAACGACGGATGGCGATTCATTCGGAGGACGAGTCGCGTTTGCGGTCGCGGCGTTCTTTGGTTGAGGGGAGCGGGGATGTGAGTTTGCATCCTGAGTGGCGCGATGTGGAGACGGCGCGGCTGGCGACGGAGCGCGTCACGGGTTTGGCGAAGCGGGCGGGTCGCGCGGTTCATGTGCTGCATGTGACGACGGCGGAGGAGTTAGAGATACTGGCGGCCGCGAAGCCTCTGGTGAGCGCGGAGGTCACGCCGCAGCATTTGACATTGACGGCGCCGGATTGTTACGAGCGTCTTGGCACGCTGGCGCAGATGAATCCGCCGATACGAGACGCGCGTCATTGCGAGGCGTTGTGGCGCGGTGTGCGCGAGGGGGTATTGGATGTGATTGGCAGTGATCATGCGCCGCATACGCTGGCGGAGAAGGGCGGCGAATATCCGGCGACGCCGTCGGGGATGCCGGGTGTTCAGACATTACTGCCTTTGATGCTGGATCATGTCGCGCGCGGGCGTTTATCGTTGTGGCGGTTATCGGAGATGGTGTCGCTTAATCCCGCGCGTTTATTCGGGATGCGCGGCTGCGGCGCGATATCTGTCGGACGGCGCGCGGATTTGACGCTGGTGGATCTGGGACGGCGCGAAGTGATCAGCAAGGACTGGCTGTCGTATCGTTGCGGGTGGTCGCCGTTTGAGGGAGTGGGTGTGACGGGCTGGCCTGTGATGAGTATTTTGCGGGGGAGGGTGTTGTTGCGCGAGGGCGAGTTGTCGGGCGCGCCGTTCGGGGAGGCGTTCAGGTTTGGGGGGTAGTGGCTTTGGCGGCCTGGACTTGTTTTTTGATGTTGCGGAGTTTTTTGTTGAGGAGCGAGGATTTGGTGTTGAGGAGGAAGGCATCCAGGCCGCCCTTGTGTTCAACGGTTTTGATGCCGTGGGGGGTGGAGCGGACCTGGAAGGATTTGTTGAGGGTCTCGCTGTGGAACGAGGTTTTCTGGAGGTTGGGGAGGAAGCGTCTCTTGGTTTTGTTGTTGGCGTGGGAGACGTTATTCCCTGAGAGGGGTTTTTTGCCGGTGATTTCGCAGGTTCTGGACATTGGAGTTCGGGGGTCTGTGTGTGGGTGAAGCGGCTAGTCTAGCGGACACAGCAATTGGATGCAAGCGGCGAACAACCCTTGGCATTAGTGGGACTTTGACTAAGACAGTCACGATAGCCGCTCAAGCGAGCGATGCCCACTGATGCCCGCGGGCGCTGCCCGCAAAAAAAATTAAAAAAAGCGAATTTTTAATGTTTCGCGCGAAACATCGAGAGGCTGAAAACACTGAATTTTTTTAATTAATGTTTCGCGCGAAACATTTTAATAACCGTTCTAAAATAAAAAACGAGGATGCAGAAAGGGTGTTCCTCCAACTCCGATTTTTTAAAAATTTAACACAAAATAGCCGGTAAGTCAATTTTAATTTTTTGCGGGCTAGCCCGCACCCATTAGTTGGTGCTGTTTGCTTGAGCCAACATTGTGAATGTCTAAGTCAAACTCCCACTAACGCCAGAGGCCTGCCGCCGATTTAATTGACCCCTTAAATAGTCCAATTGATCTTTAATTTATTTTTTGCGGGCTAGCCCGCACCCATTAGTTGGTGCTGCTCGCTTGAGCCAACATTGTGAATGTCTAAGTCAAACTCCCACTAATGCCGAATGCCGCACTTCGTCTGTCTCCTAAACTCCCACTAATGCCAGGGGCCGCACTTTGTCTGTCTCCTGTTAAAGTCCCCATCAACGGCGCACATACGCCTTCTTGCAATGGCGCGTGCAGTACGGACGTCCCTCCTCGACAACTTCACCGCAAAAATGAAAGTCACCACCATCACGATCCCCCATCGGCCACTGACACTTCAACACCCCCGCCGACACAGGAGCCGGCGCCGGCGCCGTCACCCGCGTCGCCACTCCGCCCTTAACAACCTCCGCCTTCACCGCCGGCGCCTCCTTAACCACAGGACGCCGCAACGGCACCACCCGTCCGCCGTCACCGTTAACAGCGCCGGCAGCAGCAGCGGCGCCGGCGCCGTCCTGACGCAAGCCCGCCCAGACAGTCCCCTTCTTCGGCGCGCGCTCGCGACGCTTCGGCAACGGCGAACCCTCAGGCAAATTCCCGGGCAGACGCTTCGCCAAACCCAGCCGGTGCGCCTTGCCTATCACCGAATTCTTGGAGACACCCAGAAGCGCCCCGATCTCGGCTGTCGTCAAGCCGGTCCCCCACTTCTCCTTGAGAAGCGCGATCATGTCATCTGTCCAATTCATAAAGCCTCCGAGTGATTCTCTCGCGCGACCCCAAATGTCGCGCACCACAAATATAGACACACAAAATCCGCTATAATGCCCCCGAACAGCCCTTATCTTGTGGAAATCCCGCCGTCCCGCGCAAAATATGCATATCAACCCCCAAATTCGGCGAATCGCGCCGTTCGCAAGCGCTATGGCGGGATTCGTCGTCCTCGCCAATGTGCTGGTCGCCTTCCCCATCAACGATTTCCTCACCTGGGGAGTGCTGCCGTACCCGATCACCTTCCTCATCGTTGATCTCGCCAATCGGCACGGAGGCCCCCGATTCGCCACGACTATCACCGCCTGCGGCTTCGCCATCGCCCTGCCGCTTTCGCTCTGGCTTGCCGAGCCGCGAATCGCCGTTGCGAGTCTTCTTGCCTATGTCGCCGGACAGGCTATGGATATCTCCGTCTTCCATCACCTTCGGCGCGGCGCGTGGTGGAAGGCGCCGCTTGTTTCTTCGTGTCTCGCCGTTTCGGTTGACAGCCTCCTTTTCTTCGCGCTCGCTTTCGCGGGAACCGGCGTTAACTGGGTGCCGCTTTGCGCCGGCGACACTGCTGTGAAGTTGTTTATTGTTCTGTTTGGACTTACATTTTACCGGCGCATGACTCTCAAAATGGGACACGAATAAATGACAGACGCTTCTTCGGTCGCGGCGCCTCCGCTTCTTGCGGGGGGAGTGCGGGAGATTGAGTCGCGCTATGACGCGCTCATCTGCGATGTGTGGGGTGTTGTTTATGACGGCGTGAGCGCGGTCGGAGTGGCGGCGAATTGTCTTAAGGAGTGGCGCGCGCGCGGCAAGCGTGTCGTGTTGTTGTCCAACGCGCCGCGACGGAGCCGGTCAATGGCGGAGCAGTTGACGGAGCGCGGACTTGGCGCCGAGTTTTATGATGATCTTGTGACTTCGGGCGAGGTGACCTGGCGGTTATTGCATGAGGAGGGCGAGATGAGTCTGGAGCCGCCGGTTTTTTACATTGGTCCTGAGGGGACGGGTTTGCGCGAGGAGTTTTTGTCTCGTGTTGATGTGACGGATGATATTGGCGAGGCGGGTTCGCTGATGATTGCGGGGGCGCCGGGCGATCCGTGGGGGACGCGGATTGACGGCGATGATTTATTGAAGCGGGCGGCGGAGCGCGGACTGACGGCGTTGTGTCCGAATCCGGATAAGTTTGTGCGGCGCGGCGGTCAGATTGAGCCGTGCGCGGGACTGGTGGCGGCGGAGTATGAGGAGTTGGGGGGTGGTGTGTTGTATGTGGGGAAGCCGTATCGTCCTGTGTATGAGGTTTGTCTGCGGGGACTGGATCGGAGCGGGAAGGTGCTGGCGGTGGGTGATGGTCTGCCGACGGACATTCGGGGCGCGGCTGGGATGGGTTTTGATTCGATTTTTATTGCGTCCGGGGTTCATGGCGTTCTGGGAAGCAATGAGGAGATGGACGCGCTGCTTTTGGATCTGGTGAGCGAGCATAAGGTATCGCCGACCTGGTGGATGCCGCAGTTATCGTGGTGAATTATCATTCTTTGGCATTAGTGGGAGTTAAATTTGTATTATTAACAATAGACGCTCAAGCAAACGATACCCACAGATGGGTGCGGGCTAGCCCGCAAAAATTAAATTAAAAAGAAATTAATTTATTTAATTGACCCCATTAATTGTCTAACTAGTAACAGAACACATCACTTTTTAACACATT
>JALCBB010000194.1 GCA_028066985.1 Alphaproteobacteria bacterium | reverse complement strand
CGCTCGCTTGAGCGGCTATCGTGAATGTCTTAGTCAAACTCCCACTAATGCCAGAGACCGTGCTTCGTTGTCTCTTAAAATTTATAGCCAAGGTGTAAACCTACCAAACCGAGCGACAATGACCACGAATCAATGGCGCAAAATCCGGCGGCGCCCATCATCCCCGCAACCCCGCCCGCATCGGCAAAAGCGTCAATAGACTCGCCAAGATACCGATAGTCATCCTCGCCCTGTCCGACACCACGCGCCAAAGCCGGAATCACACGCCGCGCCCATAAATTATACGCCCCCCCGAACACAGGAACATCCGGCCGCGAAAACTCCAGAACCGCAAAACGACCGCCCACCCGCAAAACACGCAAAGCCTCCCCCAACGCCCGCGCCGGATCCGTCACATTCCGCAAACCGAACGCGCACACCGCGCCGTCAAAAACTCCGTCGCCGAACGGCAAAGCCTCGGCGTCCGCGCAGCGCCACTCAAAAGAAAATCCCCGGTCCAGGGCGCGGCGCCGTCCGCGCTCAAGCATCGCGGGAGTCAAATCCGCGACCGTCACCCGCACACCCGAAACACGACCAAGACGAAACGCCAGATCACCGCTGCCGCCGGCAATGTCCAGAAAATGCTCCCCCGAACGCGGACGCAGCCTCGCCGCCGCCGCATCCTTCCACACACGATGCGCCCCCAGCGACATGTAGTCGTTCATCCGGTCATAGTCGCCGGCAACCCGCGTGAAAAGATCGCGGACAAGTCCGCTCTTCTCGCCGGCCGCGACGCGGCGCCGTCCGAAATGCGTGTCGGTCATCGTCTCTGTCGTTCCGGTGTCAAGTCTAGCACGCGCGCGCCGCGAACTCAGTCCCGCGGACGCCACGCGTCCCTGTAATGCCGCAGCCGCCGCCCCGCCACATAAACCAGATCAAAACGCAGCGACACATCCTCAATGCCGGCGCGCGCCAGAAACTCGCTCGCCGCGCGCTCTATGCTCCGCCTCTGCGCCGGCGCGAGAACGGAGTCCAGGTCCTGCTCGCGGCTGCGCGCCTTGATCTCCACGAAGACGACACAGCCGCCGCGCCGCACGACCAGGTCCAGTTCGCCGCCGCGGTTGCGCGCCGCGCGCGGACGCCAGTTCCGCGCCAGAACCCGCCAGCCGCGCAGGCGAAAATGCCACAGGACGCGGCGCTCGGCGAGGCGTCCGAGGCGGTGCGGGGTTTGCCGGGGGCGTGCTATCATACGGACGCGCGAAACAGAAGGTCGCGCGTTCATCAAACCCTGTCGGCGGGAGCATGTCCAGAGTCTCGGCATTGATTTTTGTGTGTTTCGCGCTCGCGGCGGCGGCGGCGACGGCGGGATGCGCCGACCCCGGCCGTATAGATCGTGTCCGCGCGGAAGCCGGAAACAGCGCGGCGGGAGCGGACGACACAGACAGCGCGGACGAAAACCGCGCGGCGACGGCGACGGTCAACGGCGCGGTCGCGGCGGCTGTTTCCGCTGACGGCGGCGGAAACAGCGACGGCGACGGCGACAGCAACAGCGAAGACGACAGCGATTTCGGCGCGACGCCGCGCGCGACGGTGGCGGCGCTGCCGGCGGCTCTGGCTCCGGCGAGCGAGGAGATTCTGCTGCGCGAGCCTGAGGGCGACGCGCTGGCTTTGCTGGCGCCGTTGTCTGGCGAGTCGGCGGCGCTCGGCGAGGCGCTTGTGGATGCGGTCGCGCTCGCGGTCGCCGATCATGCCGGCGGCGACGGCGCGGCGTTGACGCTGGCGGTGATTGACACCGGCGCGACTCCCGACAGCGCGGCGCGCGCGGCCGAGGAGGCGCTGGCGGCGGGCGCGGGACTGGTGCTGGGTCCGCTCTTCGCCGACGCGGCCGAGGCGGCGGGACGCGTGCTGACTCCGCGCGGCGTGTCGCTGCTGTCGTTCTCCAATGATTCGCGGGTGTCGCGCCAGGGCGTCTTCATTCTCGGACAGACGCCGCAGTCGCAGTTGGCGGCGGTGATTCAGCATGCTCTGGACAGCGGTCTGCGCGACTTCGCGATTTTCGCGCCGCGCACGCCGCTCGGATTTCTGGCGCGCGACGCTTTGCGGGCGTATCGCGACGAGGGAAGTCTGCGGATTCTGGGGGAGGGATTTTATCCTGCGGGGAGTCTGGTTCCTGACGAGGAGGTGCGGGATTTTCTGCGGAGTTCGCTTGATTACGAGGCGTTGATTTTGCCGGCGTCCGGCCAGGCGTTGCAGGGGGTGGTGAACGCGTTTGCGTTTCATGATCCGTTTATTGACGAGGTTCAGATTCTGGGTTTGACGGCTTTGGGGGATGAAGTTTTGCGCGGCGAGCCTGCGTTGCATGGCGCGTGGTTTTCGGCGCCCGGGGAGGGATCGCGGCGACAGTTTGTGCTTCGTTTTGAGCGGATCATGGGGTATCGTCCGCCTGTGGTGGCGAGTCTGGCGTATGACGCGGCGGCGATAGCGATATTGCTGCATCGCGGGGGTGGCGGGGCGCCGTGGAGTGTCGCGGCGCTGACGCGGGGTCAGGGTTTTCTTGGCACGGGCGGACTTTTTCGTTTGCGGCGTGACGGGATATCGCAGCGCAGTCTGGCGATTTACGAGTTGACTTCGGATGGTGTCCGCGAGCGTGCGGCGGCGCCCGGACGGTTTGCGGTCCCTGGCTTTTCGGAACCTGACGCCGCGAATTAAGAGACAGACGAAGTGCGGCCTCTGGCATTAGTAAGACTTTGACTAAGACATTCACGATGTTGGCTCAAGCGAGCGATGCCGGCAGACGGGTGCGGGCTAGCCCGCAAAAAAAA
>JALCBB010000031.1 GCA_028066985.1 Alphaproteobacteria bacterium | reverse complement strand
AATTTTTTTTTGCGGGCTAGCCCGCACCCATCTGCTGGCATCGCTCGCTTGAGCCAACATCGTGAATGTCTTAGTCAAACTCCCACTAATGCCAAATGCTGAACGCCGATTTAATTGACACCATTAATTGTCTATTTAATTTTTTTGCAGGCAGCGCCTGCGGGCATTAGTTGGCATCGCTCGCTTATGCCAACGCCGTGACTGTCTCGGTCAATCTCCCATTAATGCCAAGGGCGGTTCGTCGTCTGTCTCCTAATTATTGACAAATTAAGGGGGGGCTGTAATCATTAACAATACAATGACCCAAAACATCTTCCGCATCACACTGCTCACAGCCGCCGTCGCCATACTCCTCCCCCTCACAGCCACCCTCCTCTTCACTCTCTCCTCGCTCCTGGAAACTCCCCTCGCCGCCATCTCCCCCCTCTCCCCCCACGCCACCCTCAAAATCACCTTCGCTCTCCGCACCGTCATCATCGCCATCACCATCAGCCTCCTCTACTTCTATACCTCCAATACCCTCGCTAAAAAAATCTGCCCCCCGCATCTCAACGAACACATCCAGCCCTGGCTCTTCCTCGCTCCCACCATCCTCCTCCTCACCCTCTTCCTCATCTACCCCGCCCTGGAAACCTTCCGCCTCAGCCTCACCAGCGATATCCCCACACTCAACCCCGACGGCACACCCGTCCTCAACGACGCCGGACAGCCAAGATTCACAAAAGGCTTCATCGGCATCCAGAATTACACATTCCTCCTCGCCTCCGAAGACTTCTGGTTCGCCATCCGCAACTCCATCCTCTGGCTCGTCGTCGTCCCGACCTCGTGCATCGCCCTCGGAATGACCATCGCCGTCATCACCGACAAGTCCCCCTACGGCGGCTTCGTCAAATCCATCGTCTTCGTGCCGCTCGCCATCTCGTTCGTCGGCGCCGCCGTCATCTGGAGAAATATCTACGCCGCAGGAGGCGCCGGCGGATACCAGATCGGACTCGTCAACGCCCTCCTCAAACCCTTCAATGTGGAACCGCGCTTCTGGTACGAAGTCCAGTTCTGGGGCAACTTCTTCATGATGAGCATCCTCATCTGGATACAAACCGGCTTCGCAATGGTCATCTTCAGCGCCGCCCTGCGCGGCGTGCCCGAAGAAACCATTGAAGCCGCGCGCATAGACGGCGCCTCCGAAACACAAACCTTCTTCCGCATCATCCTGCCGCAAATCTACGGCACCGTCCTCGTCGTCTGGACAACACTCGTCATCCTCGTGCTGAAAGTCTTTGATATCCCCTTCGCACTGACCGCGAACAAGTCGGATAAACTCCTCCTCGCCACACTCATGGAACAGACCCGCAACGCCCAGCGCGAAGAAGAAATCGCCGCCGCCGTCGCCATCATCCTGATGCTGACTATCGTCCCCGTCATCCTCTTCAATGTCTGGAGAACCCGAAAGGCCATCTCAAATGATTAAAAAGATCGGCCTCAACATCTCGCTGCTGCTGATCCTGATCTTCTGGGTCGCGCCGATCCTCGGCCTCCTGCTCACCTCGCTGCGCGACTCCAAGCACGCCAACGAAACCGGCTTCTGGCGCTCGCTCACCACTAACGAAATCGGCTACAGTTTCAAAACCCGCGGCGCCGACGACATCTCCGAGCAAAACGGCAGGTACATCATCAGCGGCAACCTCTTCAACGAACGCAACGCCGCCGACGCCGAACTCGCCCGCAAAAACAACGAGCCGCCGCCGTTTCTCATCAAAGGCGCCGTCACCGCGTTCGGATCAGGCGCCGCGAAACCGCGCGAAGCCGCGCCCGGCGAAAGCATACTCGTGCGCGGCGGCGAACTCTCCGTCAGCGAAAACGGCGACTACCAATGGGTCTTCGCCGAGCCGTACTCCAAAGGCGGCAAGACCATCGGCGTCATCGTGGATCATCCGCCGGCGCTCGGTCCGCGAAACTACATCCGCGCCTTCTCCGACAGCAAAATTCCGGACGCCGTCGTTAACTCGTTCATCGTCACCATTCCGGCGACCGTCATTCCTATCACAATCGCCGCGTTCGCCGCCTACGCCTTCTCATGGATGCGCTTCCCCGGCAGAGACCTGCTCTTCGTCATCGTCACCGCGATGATGGTCGTGCCGCTGCAACTCGCCTTCATTCCAGTGCTGTCAATGTACGCGCGACTCGCCGAGTGGGCGACCGCGCTCAATGTCTCGCTCGGATGCCAGGGCGAAGACTGCGCCGTCAACGCCAAAACCTTCGCCGGACTCTGGGCCGCGCACACCGCCTTCGGTCTGCCCCTCGCCATCTACCTGCTGCGAAACTATATCGTCGGACTGCCGCACGAACTCATTGAAAGCGCGCGCGTGGACGGCGCGAGTCACCTCAAAATCTTCACGAAAATCGTCGTGCCGCTCTCAGTGCCGGCGCTCGCGTCTTTCGGCATCTTTCAGTTTCTCTGGGTGTGGAACGACCTCCTCGTCGCGCTCATTCTCGGACCCTCAAACGACCTCGTGCTGCCGATCGTCATCCAGAAACAGATCGGCACCTTCAAAAGCGAACTGGAACGACTCAACGCCAGCGCCTTCATCTCAATGATCGTGCCGCTGATCGTGTTTCTGTCGCTGCAGAAATACTTCGTGCGCGGACTCCTCGCCGGCTCCGTCAAGGGAGGCTGACCCGTGAACAACCAGAAGTTGAACCATCAGTGGTGGAACGGCGGCGTCATCTATCAGGTCTACCCGCGCTCGTTCCTGGACACCGGCGCCGGCAACAACGGCACCGGCGACCTCAACGGCATAACCGCGCGCCTGGAATACATCGCCGCGCTCGGCGCCGACGCCGTGTGGATATCGCCCTTCTTTCAGTCGCCGATGAAAGACTTCGGCTACGATGTCTCCGACTACCGCGCGGTGCATCCGATGTTCGGCACGATGGACGACTTCAAGCGACTGCTCGCCGCCGCGCACGACCTCGGACTCAAAGTGATGATTGATCTTGTCGTCTCGCATACCTCCGACCGGCATCCGTGGTTCGCCGAAAGCCGCGCCGACAAAAATAACCCGAAAGCCGACTGGTATGTCTGGGCGGACGCCAAACCCGACGGCGCGCCGCCGAATAACTGGCTCTCGGTCTTCGGCGGCACGGCATGGAAATGGGACGGCCGCCGATGTCAGTATTACATGCATAACTTTCTGGACTCGCAGCCCGACCTCAACTTTCACAATTCCGAAGTGCAGGACGCGATCCTGGATGTCGCCGAATTCTGGCTCGCCCTCGGCGTGGACGGCTTCCGCCTGGACACCATCAACTTTTATTTTCACGACCGCCGCCTGCGCGACAATCCGCCGCTGCCCGAAGAACTTCGCAGCGCGACAATCGCGCCCGCGGTCAATCCGTATAACTTTCAGGATCATATTTATGACCGCAATCAGTCCGAAAATATCGCCTTTCTGGAGCGGTTTCGCCGCCTCATGGATCAGTATCCCGAGCGCGCCGCGCTCGGCGAAGTCGGCGACGCGATTCACGGGCTGGAAATTATCGCCGACTACACAAGAGGCGAGAAGCGCGCGCATCTCTGCTACAGTTTTGAATTTCTCGCCGAGCGCAAACTTTCCGCCGCCGGAATCCGTCGCGTCATTTCGGGACTCGGCGAAATCGCCGACGACACCTCGCCGTGCTGGGCGTTTTCCAATCATGATGTCATGCGTCACGCGACCCGTCTTCTGAAGGACGGCGCGCCGCCGCCGCGACAGGCGAAGTTTCTCGCGGCGCTGTTGCTGTCGTTCAGCGGCAGCGTCTGCATTTATCAGGGCGAGGAACTCGGACTCCCCGAAGCCGAGTTTGACGATGTTTCCGCGCTGCGCGACCCCTACGGCATTGAATTCTGGCCCCGATACAAAGGACGCGACGGCTGTCGTACGCCGATGGTCTGGGAGGCGGACGCGCCGAACGGCGGCTTTTCAACCGCGACGCCGTGGCTGCCGGTGGATGCGCGGCACCTGCCGCTCGCCGTTGACCGGCAGGAAGCCGACGCCGACAGCGTTCTGCATTTTTATCGCCGAATTATCGCGCTGCGAAAAAACGAGCCGGCGCTGCGTAACGGCAGTCTTAACTTTTGTGATGACAGCGACGGCGGCGGTGTCGCTGTCGCGTTTCATCGCGGATATGAAGGACGCGAGGTTCTTTGCGTTTTTAATCCCGAGGGCGAGGCGACGACTTTCAAGTTGCCGCCGGGCGAGGTCGTGCCGATTGACGCGCCCGATTTCAGTGTCAAAATGTCCGGAGACACGCTCGCGCTGCCGCCGTTCAGCGCCTTCTGGGCGGAACACAGGAGATAAACGATGTCTGTCACGCTTCGCAACATTTCTAAGTCCTTCGGGAGGCTGGAGGTCATCAGGGATGTCAGCCTTGAGATCGGCGAGGGCGAATTCGCCGTCTTCGTGGGACCTTCGGGCTGCGGCAAGTCTACGCTGCTGCGGATGATCGCCGGGCTGGAGAGCATCACCTCCGGGCAGTTGTTCATCGGCGGCGAGGATGTGTCGCAGAAGCCGTCATCGCAGCGCGGGATCGCGATGGTGTTTCAGTCGTATGCGCTGTATCCGCATCTGAGCGTGTTTGAGAATATGGCGTTCGGGCTTCGGATTGCGAACATGCCGAAGGCCGAGATCAAGCGGCGCGTCACGGATACCGCGCGCACTTTGCAACTGGAGGAGTATCTGCATCGTCTGCCGCGGGCGCTGTCGGGCGGACAGCGGCAGCGCGTCGCTATCGGACGCGCGATCGTGCGCGAGCCGCGGGTGTTTTTGTTTGACGAGCCGTTGTCCAATCTTGACGCGGCGTTGCGCTCGGACATGCGCGTGGAGTTGACCGACCTTCATTCGGCGCTCAAGACGACGATGATTTATGTCACGCATGATCAGGTGGAGGCGATGACGCTCGCGGACCGGATTGTCGTGCTGAACGCCGGCAATATAGAGCAGGTGGGGAGTCCGCTGGATCTGTATGAGCGGCCGGAGACGGAGTTTGTCGCGCGGTTTATCGGGTCGCCGAAGATGAATCTGCTGGCGGGGGAGATGGCGGCGGCGACGGGGGCGGAGCGGTTCGGTGTGCGTCCGGAGCATATACGGTTTGCGGACGGGGGAGGGCGGATGTCGGGGGTGCTGCGGCATCTGGAGCATCTGGGCGCGGACACGCTTTGTTATATTGATGCGGACGGGTATGGGCCCGTGCTTGTGCGGCGGGACGGGATTGTGCGCCTTGAGCGCGGCGACACTGTCTTTTTGGATTTTGATGACGCCGATATTCACCGCTTTTCTGACGGCAAACGCCTCCCTTAATTAGGAGACAACGAAGAACCGCCTTTGGCATTAGTGGGAGTTAAATTTAGACTTTAACAATGTTCGCTCAAGCAAGCAGCACCAACTAATGCCCGCAGGCGCTGCCTGCAAAAAAAAATAAATTAAAAAGAAATTAATTTATTTAATTAGACACCATTAATTGTCTATTAATTAGAAAGCAATTTATTTAATTGACCCCTTAAATGGTCAAATTATTTTTTTAATTTTTTTTGCGGGCTAGCCCGCACCCATCTGCTGGCATCGCTTGCTTGAGCCGGCACTGTTAATGTCTGAATTTAACTCCCACTAATGCCAAAGATCGTTCTACGGGTTAATTTTTTAATATTTTGGTTAACTCAGATACATCGGCCAGGCATATGTCCGATATTTCACCCAACTCATCAGCCGTGCCAGTCCCCGTCAGCACGCCAACCCGTAAACCAACACCCCCAACCCTCCCCATCTCCATATCATGAAATGTGTCGCCCACCATCGCCACCTCGCCAGCGTCCAGCCCCACAGCACCACAAAAACCCCGCAGCATACCAACACCAGGCTTTTGTCCATAGCCGCTGTCATAACCAATCGCAAAATCCACCAGCCCCGAAACTCCAAACTTCTCCAGAAAACTCGCCACACCCGCCGCGCTGTCATTGCTCGCTACTCCCAAACACAAACCAAGACCACGCAACTCGCCGAAAAACTCGCGCAAATCCGTCACCGCCACCGCCGTCTCCAATACCCCGGAAAATAAACCGTTCAACTCATCCACCAGCGCCGACTCGTCAGCCTCCAAACCCGCAGCCATAAACGCCCGCGCAACATCCAGCGTAGAACCGCTCGCAAACGCCGAGTCCATTCGCGTCACATCACAAGACAAATCCACACCGCCAGCCTCCAGCAAGCGTCGCTCCAACTCCACATCACCACGCGACACCACACGCGCCGCCTCGCGATTCACAACTCCCCAACTGCGCTCGTAATCCATCAGAGTGCCGTCCTTGTCAAACAACACACCGCGTATGTGTCCATAGTCAGACATCACACACCTACCGTATCAGCGCCACGCTCTTCGCCCCGAAAAGCCAAAGCACCCCGCGAACCAGCAGCAGACAGCCGATCACTATCCCCATAATGCAAACCGAAAACGCCGCCGCCTGATTAATCGCTCCCCTGTCAGATAACTGCAACACCGACACCGACGCCACCTGCGTCGCCGGCGTTATCAGAAAAATAATCGCCGACAGCGAAACCATCGTCCGCATGAAATAAAACACCCAGACGCCCAGCAAGGTCGGCCATATCAAAGGAATCGTCACGCGCCGCAATGTCGTCAGCGCGCTGCCGCCAAGCATCGTGGACGCCTCGTCAAAAGTCGCGCCGATCTGCTTCAGACTCGTGGAAGTAATCAGAAACGCCTGGCTGTGATTGTAATACACGCTCAGAATCACCAGCAGAGCGAACGAACCATACAAAAAGTTAAGCGGATTGTCCGGATTGTTGAAGAAAAAGACATAGCCGAGTCCCAGAACCATGCCAGGCACCGCCGCCGGCAGTATCGCCAGAAACGACACGAAACCCGTCAGCGAATTCCGAAACTTATGCACCACTATCGCCGCCAGAGTAGAAACCAGAACCCCGAGCGTCGCCGTCGCCAGCGAAATGTAAACGCTGTTCCACAACGGCGCCGTTCCGTTCTGAACATCAAACTGATAATGGCGCAGGGTCAGCGTCATGTTGTAGGGCCACAGACGCACAAAACTCGCCAGCAAAACAATCAGCGGAATGCTCAACACCGTCAGCACCATCGCATACGCGAAAACCGACGCCGCGATGTCGCGTCCGAGCGCCGGACGTATCTGCAGATTGCGCGACTGCGCCGTCACCAGCGCATGTTGACGCTTGGACACCATCCGCTCAAGCGACTTGCCAAGCACCGCCGGAATCAAAAGCACAATTCCTATCACCGCGCCGAGCGCGAACTGCGCCTGTCCGATGACCTGATTGTAAATCTCGGTCGCCAGCACGCTGAAATTGCCGCCGATGACTATCGGATTGCCGAAGTCCGTCATTGAGAGGGTGAAGACGATGAAGCAGGTCACGACGAGGCCGTAGCGCGTCGCCGGAATCGTCACCGTGCGGAAAATGCGCCACGGACGCGCGCCCAGAACCTCGGCGCTTTCGTAGGTGCGCGCGTCCGCTATCGCCAGCGCCGCCGACAATATCAGAAACGCATACGGAAAATTATACAGCGCGTTCGCTATCGCGATGCCGTAAAAGCCGTAGATCTCCAGTTCAAAGCCGAGAAAGCGGTTCAGCGCGCCGTTGCGTCCGAGGAGCAGTATCAGTCCCTGCGCCTGCACGAGCGACGGCGCGAACAACGGCGTCAGCACCGCGAGACGCAGAAACGGCTTGAACGGAATGCGCGCCCGCTGCAAAGCATACGCGAAGGCGTAGGCGAGCGGCACCGTTATCAGCATTGTCGTGAACGAGACGCCGAGGCTGTTTCGCACCAGCAGCCAGAAGCGCAGGGTGCTCATCGTTGATGTGAAGTTGCCGACGCCGTAGCCGTCGTCTGTGCTTAAACTGCGGACGAGGATTCCGAACAGCGGGAAGACCAGAAACAGAAATATCGGAATGCAGACGATTGTCGTCAGGGCGAGGAAGATCCCCGTGTCGCCGAGGCGAAAAGTTTTTCTGCGGTCGGTTCCGTTGAAGGTGAGTGTTGTCATGTCAGGAGTCTCAGCGCTTCGGGCGCGAACGACAGCGCGAGGTGTTCGCCGGGGGAGGGGACGGGTGATTGTCCGTGGAGTTCAACGGTCACTTTCAGTTCGGGGTGCGCGGCGGGCGACACGAAGACGCGGGTGAGGTTTCCGAGGTAGGTGATGCTTTTCACCTCGCAGGGAATGTGATTGGCGGCGGTGTCGTTTGTCGGCGCGGACAGGGTGAGCGCCTCGGGGCGCACGCCGATCTTGCCTTCGCCGTTTTGTGTCGCGGTTTTTTCCGCGAGGGTGACGGGCGTATCGCCGAAGTATGCCGCGCCGTTTTCAATGCGGACGGGCAGCAGGTTCATTCCGCCGATGAAGTCGGCGACGAAGGTGGTTTCGGGGTGTTCGTAGAGTGATTTGGGTGTGCCGGTCTGTTCAATTTTGCCTTCGTTCATGACGACGATGAGGTCTGCCATGACGAGGGATTCTTCCTGGTCGTGGGTGACCATGATTGTGGTGACGCCGAGTCGCTGTTGTATGGCGCGGATTTCGTGGCGCAGTTCTTCGCGGACTTTGGCGTCCAGGGCGGAGAGGGGTTCGTCCAGGAGGAGGAGGGAGGGGTCCGGGGCGAGGGCGCGGGCGAGGGCGACGCGTTGTTGTTGTCCGCCGGACATTTGTTCGGGGAGTTTATCTGCCTGATCCTGGAGTTGGACGAGCGCGAGCATTTCTTTGCTGCGGGTGATGATGTCGGGTTTAGGGAGGCGGCGGCATCGGAGGCCGTAGCCGACATTTGTGAGGGCGGTCATGTTGGGGAAGAGGGAGTATGACTGGAAGACGACGCCGAAGTTGCGGTTGCTGGCGTGTGTTTGGGAGAGGTTTTTGTTGTTGAGGGTGATTTCGCCGTTATCGGGCTGTTCAAGGCCGGCGATGATGCGGAGGAGGGTAGTTTTGCCGCAGCCTGAGGGGCCGAGGAAGCAGACGAAGCATCCTTGGGGGACTTCGAGCGAGATATTGTTTAGGGCGGTGACTTCGCCGAAGTGCTTGGAGAGGCTATTGATGACGAGGGACATACATATATTCTAAATAAAAGCCCTATTAATGTCAAAGAGACAAACGAAGCACGGACTCTGGCATTAGTGGGAGTTATATTCAGACATTCACGATGTTGGCTCAAGCAAGCGGTGCCAACTAATGCCCGCAGGCGCTGCCTGCAAAAAATTAAAATTAAAAAGAAATTAATTTATTTGACCCTATTAATTGTCAAACTAGTAACAGAACACATCACTTTTTAACACATTAATTGTTTATTATTTAATTGACACCATTATTTATCCAAGTTAATAAGAGAACAATTTATTTAATTGCCCCCGTGATTGTCGTCTGTCTATTAATAATTAATTAATTTTTAATTTTCTTTGCGGGCTAGCCCGCACCCATTAGTTGGTGCTGTTCGCTTGAGCCAACATTGTTAAAGTCTAAATTTAACTCCCACTAATGCCAGAGGCGGCACTTCGTCTGTCTCTTAATAAATTCGTTGTCTCTTAAAAGAAAAGGGGCGCGGAAACTCCGCGCCCCAAATCCGGCACCGTCACCGTCAACGCTCAAACCGAGACTGCCAAGTCTCAATTATACGCGTCCGCTCAGCACCAGCCTTCTGAAAATCAACCGGAAACAAAACCGTCGACACATCCTCAGGCAACCCCGCATCCAAAAAGTTCTGCGGAATCCGACCACCAGGAATCGTCACAATCCCCTTCCAGGCATAATACTCAGTCGCCGCCTGCTCCGTCAGCGTCCAGTCCAGAAAACGCTTCGCCGCATCCTTGTTCCGCGACGCCGCCACCAAACCATTCGCCTCAAGTTCGTTGCCAGAACCCTCGCTCGGGATCACCATCGTTATCGGAAAGCCCTCGTCAATGTTCTTGATCGCACGCAAACCAAACGAAGCCCCCACAGCATACTCCCCAGCACTCGCCGCATGACACGGACGAGAACCAGACTTGATATACTGCGCGATGTTCTTGTCCAACTCGGTCAGATACGCCCAGCCAGCCTCCTCGCCCTTCATCTGAAGGATCGAGTCAATCTGAATGAAACCCGTACCAGAACTCGCAGGATTCGGCATCACAATCTCACCCCGATACACAGGGTCAAGCAAATCCGCCCACGAAGTCGGACGCGGCAAACCCTTCGCCGACAAACGCTCCTCATTCACACAAAACGCCGCCATATAACCCGTCGGCGCAAACCACTTGCCGCCAGGATCGCGAAACTGCGGCGCAACCTTGCCAATGTCCGCCGGCGTATAAGCCTCAAGACCAGACAAGATGTCAGGATTCACAATCGTAGACGCCGCAAAACCCCACAGCACATCATGCTGCGGATTGCCAGACTCGGCAATAATGCGCGCCGCCAGATCTCCCGTGGAAAGACGCAGCAGATTCACCTCAATGTCAGGCAAAGCCTGCTTCGCTAACTCAAGGAAAGCCGCGGCCTCATCCTCTTCATAAGCCGTGTAGACCGTGATCGTAGAACTCTGCGCCAACGCCGCCGCCGGCACCATCACACCAAGCGACAACACAACCACCGCAACCAGAAACTTCACATAAGCAGACATGACACCCGCCTCCACTCATTAAAAAAGAACCCCCTGCTGATACTCATATTATAGCATATCTAGAACCATTGTCGTCTTTGCCGAAATACGCCCGTTAATAGCCAAATTGCGACACCTTGACGGCGCTTTTCGCGGCGCCGTCGCTGTCTCCCGCGAATCAAGCCCGTAGAACGGACGCCCTCCGCCGCCTTGACAGAATCATCCCCCGCGCCTACCCTCAAGATATCCCCAACGCGCCAAGGAGGAACCGCGTGAGCCACCCCAACTCCAACGGGCAGGACAGCAAGCCCGTCATTGAAATCCGCGACCTGCACAAAGCCTACCAGGACCTTGAGGTTCTGCGCGGCGTCAGTATCTCCGCCGCTAAAGGACATGTGACCTCGCTCATCGGGTCGTCAGGGTCGGGCAAATCCACGCTGCTGCGCTGCGCCAATCTGCTTGAGTATTCGCAGAGCGGCGACATTCTCTTTGAAGGCGAGCCCGTCAAGTGGAGCGGCGATAAACTCCATCGCAAGCCCGCCGACAAGAAGCAGGTCATCCAGATTCGCACGCAGTTGTCCATGGTGTTTCAGCAGTTCAACCTGTGGTCGCATATGAAAATCCTGCAGAATGTCACCGAGGCGCCCGTCACCGTCCTCGGACGCGACAAGGCCGAAGCCGCCGAGACCGGCAAAATGCTGCTGCAGAAAGTCGGACTCGGCGACAAGTTTGATGTCTACCCGTCGCAACTCTCCGGCGGACAGCAGCAGCGCGCCGCCATCGCCCGCGCCCTCGCTATGGAACCGAAGGCGCTCCTCTTTGACGAGCCGACATCGGCGCTGGATCCCGAACTTGAACAGGAGGTCGTCAAGGTCATCCGCAACCTCGCCGAAGAAGGCAGGACAATGATCATCGTCACGCACGACATGAGCATCGCCAGAGACCTCTCCGATCATGTCATCTTTCTGCATCAGGGAAAAATTGAGGAGGAGGGCGAGCCCGACACTCTCTTCAACAGCCCCCGAAGTGAACGACTCGTGCAATTTCTGAGCGCAGTGCGCTGAGTCGTCGTTCATGCGCTCTACAACCATCAGGTGAAAACCAAAATGAGAACTTTCATTGCTTCCATCGCTGTCGCCGTCGCGGTTCTGCTTTTCGGAGCGGGCGCCGCGTCCGCGCAGCAGGTTGTCCGAATGGGGACCGAGGGCGCGTACCCGCCCTACAACTTCATCAACGACGCCGGCGAAATAGACGGCTTTGAACGCGAACTCGGCGACGAACTCTGCCGCCGCGCGAACCTCAACTGCGAGTGGGTCACCAACGACTGGGACTCCATTATTCCGAACCTCGTGTCGGGCAACTACGACACCATCGTCGCGGGGATGTCCATCACGGACGAGCGCGACGCCGTGATTGACTTCACGCAGGAATACTATCCCGCCGACCCGTCGGTTTATGTCGCGCTCGCCGGCGCCGACGACAGCGTCCGCAGCGGCGTCATCGCCGCGCAGACCGGCACGATTCAGGCCGCGTATATCGCGTCAACAAGCGCGTCGCTGCTTGAGTTTCCGACATCGGACGAGACGCTCGCCGCCGTCCGCCGCGGCGAGGCCGACGCCGTGTTCGCCGATAACGGGTATCTCGAGCCGTTCGTGCGCGAGTCCGGCGGCGAACTCATCTTTGTCGGCGACAGAGTGAGCATCGGCGGCGGAGTCGGCATGGGCGTGCGCGAGTCCGACGGCGACCTTAAAGCCGTGATGGACAAAGCCATCGCCGAGATGAAGTCCGACGGCTCGCTGAACGCGCTTATCGTCAAGTGGTTCGCTGACGAAGGGCTGACTTTTTAGCGTGTGGTTTTTGGCGGGGGGAGGGGCCTCCTCTTCCCCCCGCCGCCCGCCGCTTGTCGCCGCGACGCCCGACCATGAAAGGTCCCGTGAGAGCCAGCCTTTCCACCAGTGAGAGTGGACTTTGCACTCGCCGTGTCCGCCGCTCCTGCTGGCTCCACCAACTTATGCCCGCGGACGCCGTCCGCAAAAAAATTAAATGGACGGAAGACGGACTGCTGGTTCGTCTGTCCATTGTTTGTCTATTAAATTTTTTTTGCAGGCAGCGCCTGCGGGCGTCAGTGGGTGCGGTTCGCTTGAGCCGACACCTTAAGAGTCTGAATTTCTCGCCCACTAATGCCAAGTGTGGTGCTATGGGACCTTTAAAGTCCATGCTCACTAACGCCGAGTGCGGTGCTATGGGACTTTTAAAGTCCATGTCCACTAATGCCGAGTGTGGTGCTACGGGACTTTTAAAGTCCATGTCCACTAATGCCGAGTGTGGTGCTATGGGACTTTTAAAGTCCGCGCTGTCACCCTTAAATTCGGCGCCGTTAATGTCGCCCTTGACCCAAGCCTTGCCCCGCCATGTTTGAATTCTGCGCCAGCCCCGACCAACTGGAAACCCTGCGCTGGTTCTCCTGCTACCTCACCTCAGGCAAGCACCTCACCTTCTACTTCTCCTTCATCGTCGTCTTCGTACTCCTCGCGCTCGCCGCGCCCTCCGCTCTCCTCTTCGGACTCATCAGCGCCACCGCAAGCCGCTCGCACAACATCATCATCCGTTCCATCGGACGCACATACATCGCAATGGTGCGCGGCGTACCCGACATCGCCTTCTTCCTCTTCGTCCCCATCGCCCTGGATCAGGCGTTTGAATACATCCGACACAAAACAAAATGCCCCGACATCACCGATCCTGTCAGACAAGGCAACGACTTCGTCGTCTGCGAAGTCGCTAAACTGCCGCTCAGCAGCGCTCCGCAAAATATGCACGAAATCTACGGCTTCCTGCTCGCGCTCCTCGCATACGCCATCATCTTCGGCGCCTTCGCCGGCAATACACTCTTCGGCGCAATGCAGGCCGTCCCGAAAGGACAACTGGAAACCGCCGAAGCATACGGCATGAGCCAGCGACAAGTCTTCAGACGAATCCTGCTCCCGCAAATGTGGGTCTACGCACTGCCAGGACTCTCAAACCTCTGGATGATCCTCATCAAGGCGACACCGCTGCTGTTCCTGCTCGGCGTTGAAGATATCGTCTACTGGGCGCGCGAACTCGGCGGCGCCAAAGGCTCTATCTTCACATACCCGCACCCCGACTGGCGCGCCTGGTACTTCGCCGGACTCCTCGTCTTCTACCTCGTCTTCACCGGCGTCAGCGAATGGGCGCTCGGCAAACTCATGACGCGCGTCAACTACGCCCGGACACAGACCGCGCGCAAACCGAAAAACCCCAAGCCCGCCGGCGCGGCGGCATGACCGGCGAGACCGATGTCCTGCATTGAGACCATTCAGAACTACGGACTCCGCGCCATCGGCAGGGGCGAGCGCATTCTGCCGCAGTCCGACATCACCCTCTGCGAACAGTTTGTCCTCATCGGCAGCGGACTGCTCTGGAACATCTATTTCGCCGCCATCGCCGTCTTTCTCGGATTCTGGTTCGCCGTCGCCCTCGCTCTCGGCAAAAACAGCCACAATCCGTTTTTTCGCAAGCCCGCCTCGGCTTTTATTCTTTTGTTCCGCGGGTCGCCGCTCTTCATTCAGTTTTTCTTCGCGTACGAGATTTTTATTCTGCTGCCGAAGGTCGGCGTGGAGTTTTCGCTCGCCGGCATCACGCTTTCCGCCGAACTGCGCTGGCTCAGCGCCGCCTGGCTCGGCGCGCTCATCGTGCTTTTTCTGAATACATCCGCTTACAGCGGCAACATCTTTTACGGCGCGCTGCAGTCTATTCCGAAGGGAGACCTTGAAGCCGCCGACGCCTACGGAATGTCGCCGCAGAAAAAATTCCGGCGCGTCGTCTGGCCCACGATGCTCAGACTCGCGTGGCCGTCCTACACCAACGAGGCGATCTTTCTCTTTCACGCGACCGCGCTCGTGTTTTTCTCGGCGTTTCCGTCGCGGCAGCAGTCCGGCGACGCGCTCTACTACGCGAACTACTTCGCCGACAAGACCTTCAACCCCTTTGTTCCGTATCCTATCGTCGCGTTTTACTTCATCATTTTCACGCTTGTGATTATTGTCCTGTTCGGGCGGATCAATCGGCGCCTCAACAGGCATTTGCCGAAGGCGCAGCGCGCGCGTCTCAAAATGCCGAGACAACTCATGCGCTGACAATCAGCGCGGCAGGACAGGGTAGGGCTTCTCCAACTCGTAAAGCCAGGGCGGATTCGCGCCCGAACGCGACACCGTTATTGAGGCCGCCAGCGCGCCGTAGCGCATCGCGGACACGAGAACATCGGCGGGTATCGCGCGTCCTTTTTTCAGGAATCCCGACCGCCACAATTCGGCGAGGACTCCGGCGTTGAAGGTGTCGCCCGCGGCGACTGTGTCCTGTATTTTGGCGGGGTATATCGGCGCCTCCGCGCGGACGCCTTCGCTTGTGAAGCCGAGCGCGCCGTCCGCGCCGCGTGTCAGTATTACGGTTGACGGACCGCTTTCCAGGAGCGACAGCGCCTTTGTTTCCAGGGTTTGGGTGCCGGGCAGGATCCAGTGGAGGTCTTCGTCCGAGACGCGAACGATGTCGCTCGCTGCGAACAGACGCGACAGGCGCGCGCGGTATTGCTCTTCGTCGTCTATCGCGGCGACGCGAATGTTCGGATCAATGGCGATGACGCGTGTTTTTGCTTCGCGCAGGAGCAGGGTTTCGTATGCGGTGCCGCATGGTTCTCTGAAGAGGCTGATGCCGCCGAAGAAGAGGGTCGTGATGTTTTGCGGGATGTCGGGGAGGTCGGCGGACGAGAGGAGTTGTCCGGCGGTCTGGTCGTCGTAGAAGGCGTATTTTGCTTCGCCGTTGGTGAGGGTGACGAAGGTGAGGGTTGTGTTGTTGTTTCGGGTGACGCAGAGGCTGGAGTCGACATTGCACTTGGCGAGGGTGCTGCGGATTTTGTCGCCGAAGGTATCGGAGGAGAGGCCTGAGAAGAAGGCTGTGGGGATGTTGAGTCTTCCGAGTGCGATGGTGGTATTGAAGACGGAGCCGCCGCAGTGCGGGGTGTAGGCGTGTTGGTTTGGGGAGGGGATCATGTCTATGAGCGCCTCGCCGCAGCATGTGATCATTTTGGTCTCCTTTCGGGTGATATTAGCGCCCAGCCTTTTTTTTGTCAATAGCGGTCAATTAATCAAGAGACATCCGAAGTACCGCCTTTGGCATTAGTAAGACTTTGACTAAGACATTCACGATGCTGGCTCAAGCGAACCGCACCAACTGATGCCCGCAGGCGCTGCCTGCAAAAAAGCGGGCGGCGCCCGCAGGCATAAGTTGGTGCCGCTTACTTGAGCCAACGCTGTGAATGTCTTAGTCAAACGCCCACTAATGCCAAATGCTGAACGCCGATTTAATTGACACCATTAATTGTCTATTAATAATTAATGAAAAACAATTATTTTTTGACCCCATTATTTGTCTAAGTTAATAAGAGAAGAATTTATTTAATTGACCCCTTAAATAGTCAAATTATTTTTTTAATTTTTTTGCGG
>JALCBB010000193.1:1375-2814 GCA_028066985.1 Alphaproteobacteria bacterium | reverse complement strand
CGAAGGCGCGTCATCGGCGTGTATCCTTGTCGTCATTCACGGCGAAGCCGGAGACCATCGCGACGAGCGCCGCGACATGCAGCGACAACGGCGCGCTCGTCCGCGGCTCAACGCGAAGGCGTGTCATCGGCGTGTGTCCTTGTCGTCGTTCGCGGCGAAGCCGGAGACCATCGCGACGAGCGCCGCGACATGCGACGACAACGGCGCGCTCGTCCGCGGCTCAACGCGAAGGCGTGTCATCGGCGTGTGTCCTGTCGTCATTTTTTCTGTCGTCGTCCGGGGCGAAGCCGGAGACCATCCATTGTCCGAGGCGCGCGCGGCTCGCCGAGGCGCGATCCAGCGCGGGCGAGAGGCGTCCGCGGTTAAGCACCGCGACACGGTCGGCGAGCGCGAGGAGTTCGTCCAGGTCCTGCGAGACGAGAAGCACCGCCGTTCCCGCCTTCGCCGCGCTCGCCAGTTCCAGATGCAGCGCGCGCGCCGCGCGGGCGTCGACGCCCCAGGTCGGCTGGCAGACCAGCAGCAGCGCCGGACGCCGCGTCAGGGCGCGTCCCATGATGAAGCGCTGCAGGTTGCCGCCCGAGAGCGCGGCGGCGCGCGTCGCCGGACGCGCGCGAATGTGAAAACGGCGCAGGATTCCGCGCGCCGCGCCCGCGCTCGCCCGCGCGCGCAGCCATCCGAGACGATTCAGGTCGCGGCGGTGAAAGCCCGTGAGCAGAACATTTTCCGCGAGCGTCATCTCGCCGACGGCGCCGTGTCCGTAGCGGTCTTCCGGAACGGCGGCGACGCCGAGACGCCGCCGCGCCTTCGCGCCCATGGTTTCAATGGCGGCGCCGGCGAAGAGGATTTGTCCGCTGTCGCGTCCGCCGCGTTTGAGGCGGCGCAGGGGTGTTTCGCCGGTGAGGGTTTCCATGAGTTCGCTTTGTCCGTTGCCGGCGATGCCGGCGATGCCGAGGATTTCGCCGGCCGCCAGCGAGAACGATATGTCTTTGAGCGCCATGCCCGGGTTTCCCGGAGTGCTGAGGTTTTTGACTTCCAGCTGCGGGATGCGCGCGAGTTCGGCGAGCGCGGCGGTGTCGCCGTTCTTCACGAACGGACGCGCGAGGGCGACATCCGCCGAGGAGGTCCGCGTCGCGGGAGCGCCGCCGTCGTCACCGTCGCCGCCGTCGCCGTCGCGCGCGGACGGACGCGCGAGGGCGGTATCTTTCGGGGAGGTCTGCGGCGCGGGAGTGTCACCGTCGCCGTCATCGTCGCTGTCGCCGTTGCCGTCACCGTCGCCGATCTTCGCGGACGGACGCGCGAGGGCGGTATCTTCCGAAGAGGTCTGCGGCGCGGGAGTGTCGGCGTCGTCACCGTCATTGTCGTCACCGTCACCGTCGCCGTTCTTCGCGGACGGACGCGCGAGGGCGGTATCTTTCGGGGAGGTCTGCGGCGCGGGAGTG
>JALCBB010000193.1:0-1275 GCA_028066985.1 Alphaproteobacteria bacterium | reverse complement strand
TCGTCACCGTCACCGTCGCCGTCGCCGAGCATGCGGGCGAGGATGGTCTCGGCGGAGGTCTCGCGCGGATCGAGGCGCGCCGTGACGCGTCCGTTGCGGAGGATCGTGGCGCCGCCGCAGAGCGCGCGCGCCTCGTGGAGTTTGTGCGAAATGTAGAGAATCGCGGCGCCGTCGGCGGCGAGACGGCGCAGGGTCGTGAAGAGCGATTCCACCTCCGAGGGCGCGAGGACGGAGGTCGGCTCGTCCATCACGAGGAGGCGCGGACGCTGCATGAGGCAGCGCAGAATCTCCAGACGCTGCCGCTCGCCGACCGAGAGCGCGCGCACCGGACGCGCGAGAGGGACATCGAGTCCGTATTGTTTCGCGAGTTTGCGGGCGTCGGCGGCGAGGTTTTTCTGCCGCGGCGGGAGTCCGAGGCGGAGGTTTTCGAGTCCGTTCATGGCCTCGAAGAGAACGAAGTGCTGGAAGACCATCGCGATGCCGGCGGCGCGCGCCTGCTGCGGCGAGTGGAAGCGCGCGGGGTTTCCGTTCCAGAGGATGGCGCCGCTGTCGGGGGCGAGGCGTCCGTAGAGGATCTGGACGAGCGTGGATTTGCCGGCGCCGTTTTCGCCGAGGAGGGCGTGGATTTCGCCCGCCGCGAGCGAGAGGGAGATGTTGTCGTTGGCGACGGCGCCGGCGAAGCGTTTGGAGATGTTCCGGAGTTCGAGGAGCGGCGGGGCGACGCTGTCGGGGGGCGTGTGATGATCGGGGGTCATGGTTTGAGTATGGTAGATTCTGGTGTTTTTTTGTGTATTTTCCTTGTGAGTAATTATAAGGTCCCGTGAAGCGGTCTTTGGCGTCCGTTGATGCTTTAATTAGGAGACAAACGAAGCGCGATACATGGCATTAGTGGGAGTTAAATTTAGACTAGCCACGATAGCCGCTCAAGCGAGCGATACCAACTGATGCCCGCAGGCGCTGCCTGCAAAAAAAATAAATTAAAGGTTAAATGGACTGTTTAAGGGGTCAATTAAATCGGCGTCAGGCATTTGGCATTAGTGGGAGTTTGACTAAGACATTCACGGTGCCGGCTCAAGCGAGCGATGCCAACTGATGCCCGCAGGCGCTGCCTGCAAAAAAATAAATTAAAAATAATTAATTTAATAATTTATTGACACCATTATTTGTCAATTAATAAGAAAACAATTTACTTAATTGACCCCTTAAATTGTCTAATTTAATTTTAATTTTTTTTTGCGGGCTAGCCCGCACCCATTAGTTGGCATCGCTCGCTTG
>JALCBB010000001.1 GCA_028066985.1 Alphaproteobacteria bacterium | reverse complement strand
TGCGGTTCGCTTGAGCGGCTATCGTGAATGTCTTAGTCAATCTCCCACTAATGCCGGAGGCTGCACGCCGATTTAATTGACCCCTTAAATAGTCAATAAATTATTATTTATTTTTTGCGGGCTAGCCCGCACCCATCTGCCGGCATCGCTCGCTTGAGCCGACATCGTGAATGTCTTAGTCAATCTCCCACTAATGCCAAGGGCGGGTCGTCGTTGTCCCTCGTTGACAAAAAAAGGGGGAGCCAAACAGGCTCCCCCGAAAAGATCTGCCGGCGGCAGATTACGCGTCAATCCACCAGTTCTGAAACTGATGGTAAAAAGTCGGATGCACCTCGGTGCCGCGCAAATTGTCACGCGAAATGTTAAACACCGAACGCCACAACGGCTGCGCAAAAACAGCATCGTCCTGCAGAATCTTCTGCACAACCTCCATCTGCTTGCGCCGCTCGTCAACATCCAGAATGCTGCCGGCAACATCCAGCTGACGGTCAAACTCCGGATTCGCATACGCAGCCTCGTTCCACGGAACACCGCTGCGATACGCCAGATTCAACACCATCACCCCCAGCGGACGATGCGTCCACTGCGTGAAACCAAGCGGCGTCGAATCCCAGACATCCCAGTAAGTCGCGCCAGGCATCACATTGAGTTCCAGATTGATCCCCGCAGGCGCCAACTGCTGCTTCATCGCCGCACAAGCATTGCGATGCCAGTCGTCAGACGCGCCAAGATCAATCTTCAGATCCACAGACGGACCAAGACCAGACTCCGCAAGCAAACGCTTCGCAAGTTCCACATCACGCTTCGGCTTCGGCAACGCGAAATACTCCGGATGAACCTCGCCAACATGATGATTCTCGCCGGCAAGACCACGGCCGCGATACGCAAGCTGCAGAGTCTCATCATGATCAAGAGCCGCGTTAAACGCCTGGCGCAACTTCTTGTTGTCAAACGGCGTCTCCGTCTGACGGAAACGACAAATTCCCGTCTGACCGGTCGGCGTCTCGCTGATAACAGCGTTCGGCAGACGCTCGGCAACATCAAGCGAGTTGACAGCAACCTCGTACAGATGATCAACCTCGCCCGCCGCAAAAGCGCTGATCGGCGCCTGCGGATCATCGCCGTAGTCACGGTAGACAATGCCGTCAATGTACGGGTCGCGATCCCAGTACCCGTACTCGTCGGCGCGCTTGCGAAGTTCGCAGTACTCGCCGACAACAAGATCAACAAGCGTCATCGGGCCCGTGCCGACCGGATTCTTGGAGAAATCACCGCCCTCGTCCGAGAAACGCCGATGCATGATCGCAGTCGGATAGTTGTAGAAGTTCTCGGGGATCTGCAGCACCGGACTGTCAAGCGTCATGCGCACGCTGTGACTGCCGGTCTTCTCCACATTGCCCGGCTTGAGCGCCGAGAAAAGTCCGAGGTTTGACGAGCCCGTGTCCGGATCAACCCAGCGATTGAGATTGAAGACAAGGTCATCGGCGTTGAAGTCGTCGCCGTTGGACCACTTGACGCCGCGGCGCAGATTGATGGTCCAGGTTTTGAGGTCTTCGCTCGCCTCCCAGCCCTCGGCGAGGTAGGGAGTCGTGATGTTGTTCACATCCGTGCGCGAGATGTGCTCAACAATGCCGCGACTCTGATTGGAACGCTCGACCCAGTCGTAGATGGCGGGGTCGTCCATGCGCTGGACACGCATCGCCGAGCGCACGGTGCCGCCGCGCTTCGGCGTCTGCGCCGACGCACGCTGCGGACGAATGTCCTCGCCGAGAATGTCCGACGCCATCGCGTAGGCGGTGCCCGCGGAAACGCCGAGCAGAGTGACGGTTCTGAGGAAGTCGCGCCGTCCGACCTTGCCGGCGCGGAGATCGTCGGCAATTTCGGGGACGTATGAGTGGAATTTCTTTCCGGTTTGGGGGTCGCGGTCGTACCGTTTTGACATTTGACTTGTGTCCTTACCGTGGTGAGGGCGCTTTTGCCGCGCCTTCTGAAGGAACTAGTCGCGGCGCGACCGGTCCCGTGCTGGTTCCTGCCCGCGCGCGCCGAACGGCGGCGGACGAAAGCAGGTCTCTGATACTATATTGACCGCGTCCGAAATGCAAGTTGATTTTAATTTTTTTGCGCGCCGATTATTCTGAAAGCGACTTTAAAAGTTCTGAAAGCCCGTTTGCGCGGATTTGCGGGGGGAATCGCGGCGATTTTGGGGGTATATTGTCGTTCCTTGATTTTTTGGCGAACTGCGGAGGCACGACAATGAAGGTCGGATTCATAGGCTTGGGACAGGTCGGCGGCAAACTCGCCGGCAGTCTGCTGCGGAACGGCGTCAGTCTGACGGTGCGCGACCTGGACAAAAACGCGGCGCGCGGACTCCTTGACGGCGGCGCGCGATGGGGCGAGTCGGCGGCGGAGATGGGCGAGGCGTGTGATGTGGTGATCACATGTCTGCCGAGTCCCGAGGTGAGCGCGCTGGTCGTTGAGGGCGAGGGCGGACTGATTGAAGGCGTGACGCCCGGCACAATCTGGGCGGAGATGAGTTCAACGGAGCATGGCGAGGTTAAGCGTCTTGCCGCGAAGTTGTCGGCGCTGGGGGTGCGGAGTATGGATTGTCCTGTGTCGGGGGGATGTCATCGGGCGGCGACGGGGAACATTTCTATTTTTGCGGGCGGGGATCGGGAGACCTTTGACCTGATGTTTCCGCTGCTGACGAAAATGGGGCGGCGGATTTTGCATACGGGTGATCTGGGGAGCGCGTCGGTGTTGAAGATAGTGACGAACTATCTGGCGTCGGTGCATCTGGTGTCGTTGTGCGAGGCGTTTATGGTGGCGCGCGCGTCGGGGATGGATATGGGCGTGACTTACGAGGCGGTGCGGGTGTCGTCGGGGAATTCGTTTGTGCATGAGACGGAGGGGCAGGTGATATTGAACGGGAGTCGGGACATTAATTTCACGATGGACCTTGTGTTGAAGGACATGGGGATTTTCGGGGGACTGGCGCGGGAGTTTGGCGTGCCTGTGGAGGTGTCGCCGGTGGTGTACGGGATATTTCGGGATGGTATGGAGCGGTATGGGGCGCGGGGAAATTCTCCGGATGTGGTGCGGCGATTGGAGGAGGCGTGCGGTTTGGATGTGCGGGCGGATGGTTTTCCGGCGGAGATTGTGGATGACGAGCCTGAGGAGGAGGGTTATGAGGTCGTTGTTGTGGATCGCTCCAATTAGGAGACAAGCGAAGTGCGGCCCTTGGCATTAGTGGGAGTTTGACTAAGAAAGTCACGCTGTTGGCTCAAGCGAGCGATGCCAGCAGATGGGTGCGGGCTAGCCCGCAAAAAATAAATAATAATTTATTGACTATTTAAGGGGTCAATTAAATAAATTGCTTTCTTATTAATTGACAAATAATGGAATGGTTATTGTCTATTAAATTAATTCTTTTAATTTTATTTTTTGCAGGCAGCGCCTGCGGGCATTAGTTGGCGCTGTTTGCTTGAGCCAACGCCGTGAATGTCTTAGTCAAAGTCTCACTAATGCCAGGGGCGGTGCTTCGTTGTCTCTTTAATTGCTGAATTAATCGGATAATTCCGTCTTAATAGACAGGTCGCCCGTCAGCGTCCGATGCACAGGACACTTGTCCGCTATCTCCAGCAGCCGCGCCCGCTCCGCCTCGCTCAGATCACCCTCCAACTCCACCACCCGCCGAACCTCCTCAATCTGCGCCGCAGCGCCATCCGCCCGCTCGCAATCATCCGCATGACGCCGGCCATGCCACAACTTCACCCGCACCCGATCCAAAGACAAACCCTTCCGCTTCGCATACATCCGCAAGGTCATCGCCGTACAAGCCCCCAGACCCGCCAGCAATACATCATACGGCGTCGGACCAGAATCATCGCCGATCGGAACCGGCTCCCCCACCACAAAACTATGTCCGCGCACCCGAACCTCCTGACGCAAATCACCCAAAGGCAAAGACTCCACAACCTCAACACCGCCATCGTCCGGACTGCTCGCGGACGCGGGCGCGGGCGCCTTCGCTGTCGTCGCCGGCGCCGTCGCCGTCGCCCCGCTGCCCAGAAAACGAGACGCCCACCCGCTGATCAACTCCGCGACATAATCAGACTCATGCGCCGGCGCCAGAAGATGTCCGAAATCACCCAGCGACACAAACGACTTCGGATGCCGCGCCCACCCGAACAATGTCGCCGCGTTCTCTATCCCCACAGTGTCATCGCGCGGCGAGTGCAAAACCAGAAAATCACAGCCAAGGCGCGAAACAACACCCTCCGAACACTGCGTCTCAAAGTCGTCAAGAAAGTCGCCGCTGATGCTGAAAGTTCTGCCGCCGATGCTGACCTCGCCCTGTCCGCGCCACGCGACCTCGTCGCGCACCGGCTCAAAAAGACGCAGCGCATGTCCGGGCTTCGCCGGCGAACCGATGGCGACCACTCCCTTGATGTCGGGCGTATGCGCGGCGGCCGAAATCGCGGCGGCGCCTCCGAGGCTGTGTCCGACGAAAATATCCGGCTTGAAGCCCTCGGACGCGAGAAAGTCGGCGGCGGCGATGATGTCCCTGCAGTTGTTCGTGAAAGTGCTGGACGCGAAATCTCCGCCGCTGTCGCCGATGCCCGTGAAGTCAAAGCGCAGGGTCGTGATGCCGCGGGCGGCGAGGCCGCGCGAAACGGCGCGTGACGCCGCGATGTCCTTGCCGCAGGTGAAGCAGTGCGCGTAGACGGCGACGCCGCGCCGCGCGCCGTCCGGATTTTCGGTGAGGATGCCGGCGAGCGTGTCGGCGGAGCCGCGAAAACTCAGGCGCTTTTCGCTGAGGCTGATGTCGCCGCCGTTGACTTTGTAGTTCAGCGACTTTGCGGAGGCGGAGGCGGGCACGGCTCTCGTCTCACTCGGCGAAGCGGATGTTGACGCGTCTGTTCTGTCTGCCCTTGTTTTCTATTTTGCCGACGACGAGCGCGCCGATTTCGCCGGTGTGTTTGACATGGGTTCCGCCGCAGGGCTGGAGGTCGGTGTCGGCGATATCCAGGAGGCGGATGCGTCCGGCGCCGCGCGGCGGGCTGACCGACATCGTGCGGACGAGCGAGGGGTTGTTGTCCAGTTCGCTTTCGCTGACCCAGCGCGGCGTGGCGGGGATGTTTTGTTCAATGAGCGCGTTGAGTTGCGCGTGGAGTTTTTCTTTATTGATGGAGTCGGGCGGCACATTGAAGTCTATTCTGCCGCGTCCGATGTTGACGGCGCCGCCGGTGACGCTGCCGGTGACGCAGGCGCAGAGCAGGTGCATCGCGGTGTGCATGCGCATGAGTTGGTATCTGCGTTCCCAGTCCAGGGTGACGGTGACGGGTGTTTGGGGCGGGATGATCTGCTGGTCGTTTTCCAGGGTGTGCCAGATGGCGGAGGGGTTGCCCGGCGCTTTCTGGCTGTCAACGACATTGAAGGTGTCGCCGTTGGGGAGGGTGATGGCGCCGTGGTCGGGGAGTTGTCCGCCGCTTTCGGCGTAGAGGATGGTCTGGTTGAGGCGGATTTTGCCCGGCTGTGAGTCGGTGATTTCTGCGGAACATTCGCGCAGATAGGAGTCTTCTTCGTAGAGTTTTGTGGTGGCTGTCATTGGAGTTCGGGGCTGGCGGTGATGGTCATATTGTTTTAGCAGTTTAATTTCATTTTGTTAATAGGGAAACAATACCTAGGAGACAGACAAAGTGCGGCATTTGGCATTAGTGGGCGTGAAATTTAGACTCTTAAAGCGTTGGCTCAAGCAAACAGCGCCCACTGATGCCCGCAGGCGCTGCCTGCAAAAAAAATTAAATTAAAAAGAAATTAATTTATTTAATTGACCCCTTAAATAGTCAATAAATTATTATTTATTTTTTGCGGGCTAGCCCGCACCCATTAGTTGGTGTGTTTCGCTTGAGCCAACATCGTGACTGTCTAGGTCAAACTCCCACTAATGCCAGAGGCCGTGCTTCGTTTGTCCCCTGATGAAAGGGCGCGCGCGTCAGTGATGCAGTATCTGGCGCAGAAAGGTCTTCGTGCGCTCACGCTGCGGATTGTTAAAAAACTCCTCAGGCTCATTCTCCTCAACAATCTCACCCCCGTCCATGAAAATCACCTTATGCGCCACCCGCCGCGCAAAACCCATCTCATGCGTCACGCACAACATCGTCATACCACCGCTCTCCGCAAGTTCCACCATCACATCCAAGACCTCCGAAATCATCTCCGGATCCAAAGCCGATGTCGGCTCGTCAAACAACATCACCTTCGGATTCATACACAGCGAACGCGCAATCGCCGCGCGCTGCTGCTGTCCGCCGGACAACTGCCCAGGATACTTGCGCGCCTGCTCCGGTATACGCACACGCTCAAGAAACGACATCGCCACCTCCTCAGACTCCTTCTGAGACTGCTTCCGAACCCAGATCGGCGCAAGCGTGCAGTTCTCCAGCACCGTCAGATGCGGAAACAAATTAAACGACTGGAACACCATCCCCACCTCGCGGCGGATCTCGTTGATGTTCTTCAGATCATTGGTGAGCGGAATGCCGTCAACAATGATGTCGCCGCGCTGATGCTCCTCCAGACGATTGATACAGCGAATCAAAGTGGACTTCCCCGAACCGGAGGGCCCGCAAATCACAAAACGCTCGCCGCGCCGAACATCCATATTAATGCCGCGCAAAACATGAAACTTGCCGAACCACTTGTGTACATCAGCAAGCCGGATGATCATCTGCGCGTCAGCGTCAGCGTCAGACGGCGCGGCGGCAGGGACGGCGGGACCGGCGGGGGCATGATCGTTCATTGCAGTGCTCCGTTATCTGTCATGAGACTGCCCGCGCTCAAGTTTGCGCTCCACATAAAGACTGTAGCGCGACATCGCAAAACACGAGCAGAAGTAAAAAAGCGCGACAAAAAGATACACCTCGGCCGACAAACCCGCCCAGGCGGCGTCAGAAAGCAAAGAGCGTCCGATGCCGAGAGGATCAAAAAGACCGATGATGATGACAAGGGTGGTGTCCTTGTAGAGTCCGATGAAACTGTTGACGATGCCCGGAATAGACACCTTCAGCACCTGCGGCAGAATGACCTTCTGCAAACTTCGCCAGTAGCCGAGTCCGAGCGCCTGGGCGGCCTCGTATTGTCCCGCCGGAATGGACTGAAAGCCGCCGCGAATGACCTCAGCCATATACGCGGACGCGAACAGCGTCACCATTATCAGAACACGGATAATCAGATCAAAACTCGCTCCAGGCGGCAGAAAATACGACAACAGCACCGACGCGATGAAAAGCAAAGTTATCAGCGGAACGCCGCGGATGAACTCAATGAAAACAACAGAAAGAATCCGCAGAACCGGCAGCGACGACCGCCGCGCAAGAGCAAGAAGAATGCCGAGCGGCAGCGAAAGCGTGATGCCCGTGACTCCGATGACAAGCGTGAGCATGAAGCCGCTGAACTTCTTGGTGCTGACCGGCTCAAGTCCGAGACCGCCGACAAGAAGCCACACCGCAAGCACAGGAAAGACAAAAGCGCTGTACAAAAGCGCGCGCTTGCGGTGCGGCATCGTGTCCCAGAGAACCGGCACGAGGGCGGCGACCAGCAGCAGAAAAGTGATGTTGATGCGCCAGTGCTGCGCGGGCGGATACAGTCCGTAGAGAAACGAGTCGATGCGCGAACTGACGACCGCCCAGCACGCGCCATGCTCCACGATCTCGCGGCAGTGCGCGCGCGAGTCGGCGAAAAGGACGCCGTTGAAAACCGCCCACTCCAGGAAGGCGCTGCCGACGCTCCAGATGAACCAGACCGAGATGACGGTCAGCGCGATGTTGAGCGGCGTGGAAAAAAAGTTCGTCCACACCCACGAGACGACAGGGTTGCGCGCGAGGAGCGGCGTGTCGTCGTCGGGCGCGGGCGCGCGGGCGGCGGGAGGAGGAGGCGCGGTCTGCTCGGACATCTATCGTTCCACCAGCGCGATGGAGCGGTTGTAAATGTTCAGAATGAACGAAATGAAAAGCGAAAACGCCAGATACAGCGACAGCACGAGAATCATGCACTCTATCTCGCGGCCGGTCTGGTTGAGCGTGATGCCGCCGATGGTGCCGACGATGTCCTGATAGCCGATGGCGATGGCGAGCGACGAGTTCTTCGTCAGGTTGAGATACTGGTTCGTCATCGGCGGAATGGCGACACGCAGCGCCTGCGGCAGAATAATCAGCCGAAGCGCGCGCATCCTGCCGAAGCCGAGCGCGCCGGCGGCTTCTTTCTGTCCCTTGGAAACCGAGAGTATGCCGGCGCGGATGACCTCGGCGACAAACGCCGAAGTGTACAGCGACAGCGACAGCGTAAGCGCGAAATATTCAGGCTTGAGAATGAGGCCGCCGCGGACATTGAAGCGTCCGATTTCGGGGATTTCAAGATTAACGGCGTCATTAAGAACGAGAACGGCGACGAGCGGCAGTCCGACGATGAGCGCGAGCGAGGGCAGAAAGACCATCGTCTGCTCTCCCGTGAGCGTCTGACGGCGCCGCGCCCGGCGGCGGATCACATACGCCGCGACGCACGCGACCACAAACGCGACGACGACCCATTCAAATCCCTGATGCGGGATCGGCTTCGGTATCGCGAGTCCGCGGTTGGAAAGGAAGGCGACATCAAAGAACGAGACCCATGAGCCTCCGCCGCGCGGGTCGGGAAAAACATTGATGACGACGCCGTAGACAAGCAGAATATGCAGCAGCACCGGCACATTCCGCACATACTCTATGTACACATACGCGATGCGGCTCAGCAGCCAGTTCGGGGAAAGCCGCGCGATCGCGACGAAGAGTCCCATGATCGTGGTGAGGACAATCCCGAGCGCGGCGACAAGGGCGGTGTTGATGATGCCGACCGCCATCGCGCGCGCGTTCGTGCTTTGCGAGGTGTAGGGGATCGGGCGCTGATTGATGTCGTAGTTGGCGGGGTCGCCGAGGAAGGCGAAACTGAAGTCCTTGCCGAGGGCGGAGAGGTTGTTGACGACATTGTTGCCCATCCACGCGAAGGACGCGAAGAGGATGGCGATGGTGATGACCTGATAGAGAACGCCGCGAACCTCGCGATTGCGGAAGAAGCCCGCGAGTCCGTTCTCAAAGAGGGAAGGACGCGGGGGAGCGCCGCCTGAAGGAGCGGAAATGGCGACGGATTGCTGTGTCATTCTGGATTTCCTCCTCGCGCGGCGGCGCGCCTGAATGACTGACTACGGGTGACGGTGACAGATGTCGCCGTCTTTTTAATTGAGACAATCAACGGCAATTGTCCCGATAACTTGACTTAATGAAACAGCCGACGGTGATTGTCCCCTTTAAACGGTGATTGTCCCCTTTAATAAGACGACAAAGGGCGGCTGTCTCATTTAACAGGACAATCAACGGCGATTGTCCCGATAACTCAACTTAATGAAACAGCCGACGGTGATTGTCCCCTTTAAGACGACAAAGGGCGGCTGTTCCGAAAGGGAAACGGGGCGGAACACCAGTCCCGCCCCGAATACAAACCTTACCGGACAGGAGGCGCGTAAAGCAGGCCGCCGTCTGTCCACTGGGCGTTCAGCCCGCGCTCAAGACCAATCGCGGTGCTCGGACCCAGATGACGATCAAAAATCTCGCCGTAGTTGCCGACAGCCTCAATGGCGCGGCGCGCCCACTGGTTGTCAAGGCCGATGAACTCGCCGTAACTGCCCTCCTCGCCGAGGATGCGCAGCACCGACGGATTGTCGCTCGTGCTGGCAAGCAGCGCGGTGTTGTCGGCGGTGATGCCGTATTCCTCGGCTTCAATGAGCGCGTTGAGAACCCAGCGCACGATGTCGGCCCACTGGTCGTCGCCCTGGCGCACGGCGGGACCGAGCGGCTCCTTGGAGATGATCTCGGGGAGGATGATGTGTCCGCCGGGGTCGTCAAAGGTGGCGCGGGTCGCGGCGAGGCCGGAGGCGTCGGTCGTGTAGGCGTCGCAGCGGCCGGCGAGGTAGGAGACGCGCGCCTCCTCGTTGGTCTCGATCGGCACCGGCTCGTAACTGATTCCGTTGGAGCGGAAGAAGTCGGCGAGGTTCAACTCGGTCGTCGTGCCGGTCTGAATGCAGACAGACGCGCCGTCCAATTCATGCGCGCTGCTGACGCCGAGCGCGCGCGGCACGATGAAGCCCTGTCCGTCGTAGTAGTTGACGCCGAGGAAGGTGAGTTTGAGGTCGGTGTCGCGACTCATCGTGATGGTCGTGTTGCGATACAGAACCTCGCCCTCGCCGGAATTGAGCATCGTGAAGCGCGTCTTTCCGGTGGCGTTGATGAACTCAACGGCGTCGGGGTTGTCGAGGACGGCGGCGGCGGTGGCGCGGCAGAAGTCCACATCAAAGCCCTGCCAGTCGCCGTTTTCGTCGGTGAAGGCGAAGCCGATGAGGCCGGTGTTGATGATGCAACGCAGGACGCCGCGAGTCTGCACATCATCGAGCGTGGCGGCGTTGGCCGGGGGGGTGGATATGAGAGCGATCGCGGCGATGGCGAGCGACAGGGTGAGGGTACGCATGTTGGGCTCCTGGTGGGTTGTGATTCTGGCGGATTTCGGGTCCTGCCTTGTGCCGACGGGGTGATTCTGTCGGCGGGGTAATTTTTACTGGAAGTTGGCGGGTTTGTCGAGTCTTTGGGGAGCATTGAATTTGGGGGATTTTCGGGCGTTTTCGGGGCATTTTCGCCCCTGTGCCGGCCGATGCTTTAATAATTAGGGGACAGACGAAGGGCGGCCTATGGCATTAGCGGGCGAGAATTTCAGACTTTTAAGGCGTTGGCTCAAGCGAGCGATGCCAGCAGATGGGTGCGGGCTAGCCCGCAAAAAAAAATTAAAAATTAATTTTGACCATTAATGGGGTCAATTAAATAAATTGTCTTTTCATTAATAGACAATTAATGGTGTCTATTAAATAAATTAATTTCTTTTTAATTTTATTTTTTTGCAGGCAGCGCCTGCGGGCTTAAGTGGGCGCGGTTCGCTTGAGCGGATGTTGTGAATGTCTTAGTCACACGCCCACTAATGCCACAGACTGCTCTTCGTCTGTCTCAAGTTTTGCCGCGGACCTTCCTGCGCTCCTGCGTGCGGCGATCGCGCGCAAGTACATCAAGGCGATGCGTCCGCGCCTGCCACTCCAGATCATAATACTCCCCGCGGCGATTCCCCGGCATAATAAACGGCAACAACACAAACACCCCAAGCACCAGAAACAACACCCCGCGCACCAGACGCGTCTCGTAAAACGAAGGCGCATGAGGAAGCAGTCCGTCAATATGAGAAAATTGCGGCCAGGTGAAATACGCCCACAAAATAAACGGCACAAACGGCGCCGTCAAAATCGCGAACAACCCCGAAACTCCGAAGTCGTGAAAACGACGAATACGCTGACACAGCATCGCCAGCACCAGAAACACCAGCAGCGCCACATTAAACGCATACAACGGCGACAACACATAAGAACAGAAAACAGGCCGTCCGCACCGCGTGTAAATCACATGCACCAGCAGACTGAACAAAAATCCGGACAAAAACAGAATGATCGTCCCCGACAAATACTCGGAGCGCGGCGCGCGTCCGCCGAAGACGAAAAAGCCGCCAAAACGCTCCTGATGTCCAAGCGAGCGCTCGAAAATTTCATGAACCCTCATATAATAAGACTATACCCTCCGCGTCCGTTTATCAATAAACCCGTCGCCGAGACCCCCTTCCCGAATCAGCGTGGTCATCATAGTCTTAAGTCCTTCAATATGAGCGCCTCCACTCCCCAAATCGGCGAACCCGTCGCGGACACCGAAACGCCGCCGACCCCCGACAACATCACCTTGAGCGGGCGGTATGTCTCTGTCTCTCCGCTCTCGGCCGACAAGCACGGGACGCAACTCTTCTCCGCGAATCGGAGAGACGAGCAGAATCTCATCTGGACTTATATGCCGTACGGTCCTTTTGACACTCTTGAGTCCTACATTGCGTGGCTGAGGAGTGTTGAGGGTCTTCGTGATCCGGTTTATTTCGCTCTTACACGGCGAGACACGGGCGAGGCTTGCGGTGTCGCGAGTTATCTGCGGATCAAGCCGCGTGATCGGTCTATAGAGGTCGGACACATTAATTTTTCGCCTTTGCTGCAGAACACGGTCGCGGCGACGGAGGCGATGTTTCTGATGATGCAGTGGGCTTTTGACAACGGGTATCGCAGGTATGAGTGGAAGTGCGACGCTCTCAATCTCAGGTCTCGCCGCGCCGCGCAGAGGCTTGGACTTTCTTACGAGGGAATTTTCAGACAGGCGACTGTCTACAAGGGCAGGAACAGGGACACTGCGTGGTTTGCCGCGATAGATAAGGAGTGGCTTCGGCTTAAGGGATGTTTTCAGACATACCTTGACCCTGACAACTTCGATTCTGACGGGGTGCAAAAAGTTTCTCTCAGCGCCCTTACCGGGAAAATCCTCTTTAAAAGGGACCCGACACTAAGTTAAAGAGACAAACGAAGTGCGATCTTTGGCATTAGTGGGAGTTTGACCAAGACATTCACAACAGCCGCTCAAGCGAACCGCGCCCACTAATGCCCGCAGGCGCTGCCTGCAAAAAAATAAAATTAAAAAGAAATTAATTTATTTAATAGACACCATTAATTGTCTATTAATGAAAAGACAATTTATTTAATTGACCCCATTAATAGTCAAAATTAATTTTTAATTTTTTTTGCGGGCTAGCCCGCACCCATCTGCTGGCATCGCTCGCTTGAGCGACTATTGTGAATGTCTTGGTCAATCTCCCACTAATGCCAGAGGCCGTGCTTCGTTGTCCCTTAATTAAAGGCGCCCACTAATGCCAAGGGCGGCTCTTCGTCTGTCTCTAAATTGTCCCTAAATTGTCCGAAAGTCGCACTTGACCTCGCCAAAATCCACCCCTAAACTCCACAAAACCCCCACTCCAGCCACAATACCCCCATGCGACTCCTCTCCGGCAACGCAAACACAAGCCTCGCCGAAAATATCGCCAGACACCTCGGAGTGCTCCTGACACAAACCTCCATGCGACGCTTCGCTGACGGCGAAATCTTCGTCGAAATCCTGGAAAATGTCCGCGAACACGACGTCTTCATCATCCAGCCCACCTGCAACCCCGCCAACGATAACCTCCTCGAACTCCTCATCGCCATTGACGCCCTCAAACGCGGCTCCGCAAAACGCATCACCGCCGTACTCCCATACTTCGGTTACGCCCGACAGGACAGAAAATCCGAGTCGCGCGCGCCCATCTCCGCGAAACTCGTCGCCAACCTGCTCACCGTCGCCGGCGCGAATCGCGTCCTCACCATTGACCTCCACGCCGGACAAATCCAGGGCTTCTTTGATATCCCCACCGACAACCTCCAGGCCGCGCCCGTCTTCATGAGCGACATCAGACAAAACTTCAACCCCGAAACCCTCGTCGGCGTCTCGCCCGATGTCGGAGGCGTCTCCCGCGCGCGCATCATCGCCGACGCCCTCAAGGCGCCCCTCGCCATCATTGATAAACGCCGCGACACCCCCGGCAGCGTCGCCTCAATGCATGTGATCGGCGATGTCCGCGACAAAACCTGCCTGCTCATAGACGACATCGTCGACTCCGCCGGCACCCTCTGCAACGCCGCCGACGCCCTGCTCGGCGAAGGCGCGCGCGCCGTCCACGCGTATGTGACGCACGGCGTCTTCTCAGGCGAAGCCGTGCAGCGCATCGCCGGCTCGTCGCTGGAAGAAATCGTCGTCACCGACACGATCCCCCTGTCGCCCGCCGCGCAGGAATGTGATAAGATCAGAACGCTGTCCGTGGCGCACCTGCTCGGCGAGTCCATCCGATGCATCTCCGAAGGACAGTCGGTGTCGCGGCTCTTTGACCTCTCGCCCGTGACAGCCGCGACACTGCCGCTCCGCCGGCGAGCCTGACAAACAAAGGACCGAAAATGACCGCCGAAGAACGCACCCTCAGCGCCGTCACCCGCGAAAACACCGGCACCGGCAGCGCGCGCGCGCACCGCCGCCGCGACTTCGTGCCCGCCGTCCTCTACGGCGGCGACAAGGAGGCGGTCGCCATCGCCATTCCGAAAAAAGAACTGATGTTTGAAGTGGACAGCGAAGACTTCCTCACGCGCATCTACGAAATCACCGTCGGCGACGAGAAAGTCCGCGCCCTGCCGCGCGCGGTGCAGAACCATCCCGTCAACGGACGCGCGCAGCACATAGACTTCCAGCGCGTTGACGAGCGCACGCGGCTGCGCGTCCAGGTGCCGGTGCGCTTTCTCAACGAAGAAAACTGCCAGGGACTCCGCGAAGGCGGCGTGCTGAACATCGTGCGCCACCGCATTGAAATCCACTGCCGCGCCGCCGCGATACCGAGCGAAATCGTCGTTGACCTTGAAGGCTTCATGCTCGGCGAGTCAATCCACGCCGACAAGGCGCAGTGGCCCGCGGGCGTGCGTCCGGTGCTGGAGCGCAACTTCACGATAGCGACCGTCGCCGCGCCGTCCGCCCTGCGCGCCGAAGCCCTGGAAGCCGCCGAAGCCGAAGAAGCCGAAGCCGCCGCCGAAGCCGAGGGCGAAGGCGAGACGCCCGAAACTCCCCAGGAGGGCGACGCCGCCCCCGCCGAGTGAGCGCCGGCAGCGCGCAACTCTGGGCGGGCCTCGGCAATCCCGGCGCGCAACATCGCTGGGACAGACACAATGTCGGCTTCATGGTCGTTGAGGCGGTCGCGCGCCGTCATGGTTTCGCCGAGTGGCGCGACGGCAAAGGCTGGCGCGCCGCGCGCGGCGAGATCGGCGGTGTCGCGGTGTTTCTGCTTGAGCCGCTGACCTATATGAATCTGTCGGGCGGCGCGGTGCAGTCGGCGGCGGAGAAGTTTCGGCTGAAGACGGAGCGCATCCTCGTGATTCACGACGAACTTGACCTCTCGCTCGGACGCGTCAAGGTCAAAACCGGCGGCGGCGACGCCGGACACAACGGACTGCGCTCCATCACGGCGGTGACGGGCGCGGACTACCGCCGCCTGCGCGTCGGCATCGGCAGGGACGGCGGCGACGCGCGCGACTATGTGCTGTCGTCGTTTTCGGCGACGGAGCGCGCCGAGATGCTGACGCCTCTGCTGGACGCGATAGCCGAGAATGTTCCGTATCTTGTCAAGAATGACGAGGAGAACGACAATCGTTTTCTGAGCGCGATGGATGTGGCGATGAGTCCGCTGCGCGGCGGGGCGACGGCGACGGCGACGGTGACAGGTAAGGCGCCGAAGAAGGAGACAGACTGATGGGGTTTTCGTGCGGGATTGTCGGTTTGCCGAATGTGGGGAAGTCCACATTATTTAATGCATTGGTGAGCGGCGAGCAGGCGCGTGTGGCGAACTTCGCGTTCTGCACGATTGATCCGAACCTCGGACGGGTCGCGGTGCCTGACGCGCGGCTGTCGCGGCTCGCGGAGATGTCGCGCTCCGAAAAGGTGACGCCGGCGACCCTGGAGGTCGTCGACATCGCCGGACTCGTGCGCGGCGCAAGCACGGGCGAGGGGCTGGGCAATCGTTTTCTGGGGCAGGTGCGGGAGGCGGGTTTGATACTGCATGTTTTGCGTTGTTTCGGCGGCGAGGTGAGTCATACGGAGGGCGAGGTGGATCCGCTGCGCGACGCGGAACTCGTGGAGACGGAACTGATGCTGGCCGACCTGGAGTCGCTGGAGCGTCAGGCGTCGGGATTGGAGAAGCGTGTGCGCGGCGGAGACGAGGAAGCGGTTTTGCGGATGCGCGTGATTGATATGGCGCGCGGCGCTTTGGAGGCGGGACGGGCGGCGCGTACGGCGGCGCCGGGCGAGTCGGAGTCGGCGGAGGTTCTGGGGGCGTGGCGCGGTTTGAATCTGCTGACGGCGAAGGACTGTGTATATGTGGCGAATGTCGGCGAGGGGGATGTGGTGAGCGGCAATGAGTATTCGGAGGGTGTGAGGTCGCGGGCTGGCGAGTGTGATTTTGGATTTGTGATGTTGTCGGCGGCGTTTGAGTCGGAGGTGAGTTGTTTAGGCGATGCGGACGAGCGTCGGGAGTTTTTGAGCGACGCGGGTCTGGAGGCGTCCGGTCTGGAGCGACTGGTTCGGGAGGGTTATGGTCGTCTTGGGCTGATAACATTTTTCACGACGGGTCCGAAGGAGACGCGGGCGTGGACGGTGGTTGGCGGTGTGCTGGCTCCTGGTGCGGCGGGGTGTATTCACAGTGATATGGAGCGCGGATTTATTCGGGCGGAGACGGTTTCGTTTGCGGACTTTGCGGAGTGTGGCGGCGAGGCTGGCGCGAGGGAGCGTGGTTTATTGAGACATGAGGGGCGTGATTATGTTGTTTGCGATGGTGATGTGATGAACTTCCGCTTCAATGTCTAATTAACAGAGACAACGAAGCACCGCCTCTGGCATTAATTAAGAGACAGGCGAAGTGCGGCTTCTGGCATTAGTGGGCGAGAATTTTAGACTCTTAAGGTGTCGGCTCAAGCGAACGATGCCAGCAGACGGGTGCGGGCTAGCCCGCAAAAAATAAATAATAATTTATTGACTATTTAAGGGGTCAATTAAATCAATTGCCTTTTCATTAATAGACAATTAATGGTGTCTATTAAATAAATTAATTTCTTTTTAATTTTATTTTTTTGCAGGCAGCGCCTGCGGGCATCAGTGGGTGCGGCTCGCTTGAGCAAACATCGTGACTGTCTTAGTCAGACGCCCACTAATGCCGAATGTGGCACTTCGTCTGTCTTTTAATTATTGCCTTCAACCCAGTGTCTGGTGCCGTCTGTCCGCTCCTCGCACTTCCAGAACGGCGCGCGGGACTTCAACTCCTCCACAAGAAAACGACAAGCCGCAAAAGCATCGCCCCGCCGCTCCGACAACACACCAACCAGAACTATCGGACAACCCACATCAACGCGTCCGACACGATGCTCAACACATGTCGCCAGCAACCCCCAGCGACGCGCCGCCTCGTCCTCCAATTCGCCCAGAACGCGCTCCGTCATCCCCGCGTAATGCTCCAGAAAAATCGCCGAAACCGCCACGCCGTCAGCCTCGTCCGCGCGCGCGACACCGATGAACGACGCGAGCGCGCCCGCGCGTCCCTCGTCCCAGAGCCGCGACAGCAAACGCAGCCGCTCCCACGGATCAAAGTCCTCTTCGTGAATCGTGACCGACATCTCGCCCCTTGCGCTCAAGCCTCAAGCACGGCACTCTCCTTAAAATGACAACAAGCCGCAATCCTAGCACAGCCCGCTTTCCCGCGACTCGGATGCGCCGCCTTCGCTCCGCTCCCTGGATACGGCGCCTCGTGAGCGAAACAACGCTCTCGCCGCATAATCTCGTCCTGCCGATCTTCCTGCGGGAAAATGAAAGCGTGCCGGCGGAAATCAAATCTCTCCCCGGCGTGAAACGGCTCACCCCGAAAGAAGCGCTCGCGCAGACCGAAAAAGCCGCCGCGCTGGAAATATCGGCGGTGGCGCTGTTCCCCTGGGTGGATGACGCCGACAAAGACCCCGGCTGCCGCCTCGCCGTCAATCCCGAAAATCTCGTCTGCCGGACAATCGCCGCGCTGAAAAAGAACACGCCCGAAATCGGCGTCATCTGCGATGTCGCGCTGGACCCGTACAACAGCCTCGGACACGACGGACTCGTATCCGACGAGGGCGTCATTCTTAACGACGAGACGAACGCGCTGCTTGCCGAGCAGGCGGTTGTGCTGGCGCTGGCGGGCGCGGATGTTGTCGCGCCGTCCGACATGATGGACGGCAGGGTCGGCGTCATTCGTTCGGCGCTTGAGGGCGCGGGATTTATTGACACGAAGATTTTGTCGTATGCGGCGAAGTTTGCGAGTTGTCTGTACGGACCTTTTCGGGACGCGGTGGGGTCGTCGGGTTCTTTGCGCGGCGACAAGCGGACTTATCAGATGAACCCGGCGAATTATGGCGAGGCGATGCGGGAGGCTGCGCTTGATGTCGGCGAGGGCGCGGACATGCTGATGGTGAAGCCTGGCTTGCCGTATCTGGACATCATTCGCGGCGTCAAGGATGGTTTTGGCCTTCCGACATTTGCGTATCAGGTGAGCGGCGAGTATGCGATGCTGCGGTATGCCGCGGATGCGGGGGCGCTTGAGTGGGAGCGCGCGCTTTACGAGACGGCTCTTTGTCTGCGCCGTGCGGGCGCTGACGGAATTTTTACATACGCGGCAATTGATCTGGCAAAATTAACATAGAAACAGCCTTTGGCATTAGTAAGACTTTGACTAAGACATTCACAACAGCCGCTCAAGCGAACGATGCCAGCAGATGGGTGCGGGCTAGCCCGCAAAAAATTAAAAAATAAAAAAACAATTTATTTAATTGACCCCTTAAATAGTCCATTTAATCTTTAATTTATTTTTTTGCAGGCAGCGCCTGCGGGCATCAGTGGGTGCGGCTCGCTTGAGCGAACATCGTGACTGTCTAAGTCAAACGCCCACTAATGCCAAGGGCTGGTCGTCGGGGGAGGCTCTAGCGGTAGAGCAGGTCGCCGAACTCATCCTCAAGGCCGGCGTAAAGGTGCGCGACCTCCTCGCCATACCCGTTAAACAACAGCGTGTCACGGCGCTCGTTAGAACCAATCATCCGCTCGCTCGCCTGACTCCAGCGCGGATGCGGCACCACAGGATTCACATTCGCCCAAAAACCATACTCCTTCCCCTGCACCTCCTCCCAGAAACTCACCGGCCGCTCCTCCGTGAACTCAAACGACACAATGGACTTAATTGACTTAAATCCATACTTCCACGGCACCACCAGACGCAACGGCGAGCCATTCTGCTTCGGCAACGGCTTGCCATACAAACCCGTCACCATAAACGCAAGTTCGTTCATCGCCTCGTCCATCGTCAAACCCTCAATGTAAGGCCACGGATACCACACCGCCTTCTGTCCGCGCATCACCTTCGGATCCTCAAGGGTCGTCATCTTCACATACTTCGCCGAGCCGAGCGGCTCCGCAAGCGCGACCAGATCACGCATCGGAAACCCCGTCCACGGCAACGCCATCGCCCACGCCTCAACACAACGCAGACGATACAAACGCTCCTCAAAACTGACCTGCGAAAACAACTCGTCAACGCCGATCGTGCGCGGATTCTTCACAAGCCCCGTGATCTCAATGTCCCACGGACGCAGATACAACTTCTGCGCCTTCTCGTGAATCGTCTTTGACGACCCGAACTCGTAGAAGTTGTTGTACTGCGTGGCGTCCTCCTCGGTCGTGAGCGGACGGTCCAGCACATACGCCTCGTTGCGCGGCGCGGGATGCAAATGCGCGCTCGGGTCTTCTTCTGTCGCCGCGCGCGCGCCGTCCGCGAACGGAGCCGTCACCCCCGCCGCGCCGGCGACGCCCGCGATGAGTCCGCCTTGCATGAGGGCGCGGCGTTTGAGCCAGACTGACTCGTCGGTCGCCTCCGACTCGGACATCCGCCAGCGCGGCGGCACGACCGCCTGCGGACTGCGCGTCCGCGACTTTTTCTGTATTTTTGCGAGGGTTGCCATTGCGATCTCCGTGTGGGAATCCTGATGAAACAATGCTAGCACAGGTCAAGGAGAAAATAAACCCGATGAATCCCGCCGCCGGCCGCGTCATTTTCGGAGCCCCGCAGGCGCTCTGGGTGGCGGTTGTTGTCGCGTATCCGGTGGGAATCATCATATCGTTCATCACGCTGCTGTCGTCGCTGGTCTTTGAGCGCAACGGATACTCCGCGACGCTCAACGGCATCTGCACCTCCGCCGGATTTTTCGGCGCGCTCGTCGGAATGTTATTTCTGCCGTTCCTGTCGTCGCGGGTGGCGACGGCGCGCACTGTCTACACGGGCATCGCGATCTCGTGCGTATGCTGCGTTTTGTCGGCGGCGTATTTCGGCGCGTGGACATGGATCATCCTGCGCGTCATTCTCGGCGTGTCGTTCGCGGCGCAGTGGGTTTATTCCGAGGCGTGGATCATGTCGCTCGCGCCGCCGAAGAAGCGCACATTTTTTCTCGGCGTCTACGGCGCCGTCGTCGCGTTCGGATATTTTTCGGGCCCGCTCCTTATCGGACTCCTCGGCAGCGACCACAGATTAATGCTCCTGCCGGCGGGACTCTTCTTCGTCGTCTTTTTAATCGTGCGCGGCAACCGCGCCATTCTGCCCGACCTGCCGATGCGCGAGGCGATATTTTCGCGGCGTCTCTTGAAGTCAATGCCGATGCTCGCGGGCCTCGCCTTCCTCGCGGGCGCCGCCGAGGAGACGCCGCTCGCCCTCGGCGCGGTGTGGGGTCTCCGCAACGGATGGTCTGAAACTCTGACCGTCAGCGCGCTCTTCGCGTTCGCGCTCGGCTGCGCGCTGTGGCAGTTGCCGGTCGGATGGGTCGGCGACAAGTTGCGTCCGGCGCGGGTTTTGGTGTTTGTGCTGCTGTCGGCGTGTGTTCTGCCGCTGTCGCTCGCGCTCACCGACTTTGAAGGCGCCGCGCTGTTTCTGGTCTTTCTGCTCTGGGGAGGCGCGGTCTTCTCCATTTACACGCTCGCTCTCGCCGTCCTCGCCGAGCGCACCCGCGCCCAGGACATCGCCCGCGCCAACGGCTTATATATTGTGATGTTCAGCGCGGGAGTTGTGGCGGGTCCGCCTGTGATCGGCGCGGCGATGGAGGCGGGCGGGCCAGACTGGATGCTATACTGCCTTTCGGCGATGCCCCTCGTTTTTCTCGCCTTCTGGACTGCCTTCCGCCGCCGCGAATAAGCCTTTTCCGCCCCCTTGCCCGTTGCGCGGCGGAGTGCTAGAGTGGCGACGCCCACGAGGAGGAATCAGCGGCATTTGTCCACGAGCATGGAGAGTTAACCCGTGAGATTTCTAGTGGCGTTTGTGAAGAGTCCGCGCACGATAGCGGTTGCGGTGATTGCCGCTGCGGGACTCTGGATATACTCCGGCACCGTCGCGCGGCAGGGACAGCCTGTCACGCCGCAGGTCGCCCCTGTCGTCATTCAGGACGCCGAGGTCACCGCCCTTGAGGTGCGTGTTGAGACGCTGACGGCGCGTCCGCATGTCGGCGTGCTTGAGGTTGCCGGACGCACCGAGGCGCGCCGCGACCTTCGTCTGCAGAGCGAGATCAGCGGACGCGTTGAGGAGATACTTGTTGAGGCGGGCGACGCTGTCGCCGGCGGGACGGCTTTGCTTCGGCTCACCGAGCAGGATCGTCCGGCGACACTGGCGGACGCGCGCGCGCAGTTGGATCAGGCCGAGAGTGATTTCAAGGCGACGCGGCGTCTGTACGACGAGGGTTTGCGTTCGGAGATGCAGTTGAACGCGGCGACGGCGACATTGGCGAGCGCGCGCGCGCAGTTGGAGCGCGCGACTTTGGAGTTGCGGCGGCTGGTGATTGACGCTCCGTTCGGCGCGGTGCTGGAGGATGTGCTGGTTGAGGTGGGCGACTATGTTTCGCCGGGCAGCGAGGTTGCGCGGCTGCTTGACCTTGACCCGTTGAAATTGACCTTCTCTGTCAGCGAGGATGAACTCGGGCAGGTGCGGCTTGGTGATCGGGTGGAGGCGGAACTTGTTTTCGGCGGTGTGGTGACGGGCGAGGTGAGTTTCATTTCGCGGATTGCGGATCCGGCGACGCGGACATTTCGGATAGAGGCGGAGGCTGCGAATCCGGATGGTGTGTATCCTGCGGGGGCGACGGCGCGGGTGTTGTTGCGTCAGGAGCCGCGCGCGTTGCATCGGATTTCGCCGGGGATCATTGTGTTGAACGACTCCGGCGTGCTGGGCGTGTACGGGGTGGATGACAGTGACACTGCGCGGTTTCATTCTATTGAGATTGTGGATCAGGATGCGGGGGGCGCGTGGGTGAGCGGTATGCCTGGGGAGTTGCGTGTGGTGACGGTGGGTCAGTCGTGGATACAGGATGGTCAGTTGGTGAAGGTGGTGACGCAGGAGGAGGTTGACGCGGTTGTGGACGGCGGCTGATATGGGCAAGTTTCTGTCATTCGTCAGTGCCGCCTTTGGACTTTCCATGGCACCGCCCTTGGCATTAGTGGGCGGGGTGTCATTGACTGTTAACGGCGTCGGCTCAAGCGAGCCGCACCCACTGTCGCCTGTCGGCGCTGCCGACAAAAAAAATAAATGGACAGACAGCCGCCCGACGGTTCGTCCATTCATCGTCTGTCCATTAAAATTTAATTTTTTGCGGGCAGCGCCCGCGGGCATCAGCGGGCGTCGCTCGCTTGAGCGGCCGTCACGGCAAGCCTGGATTCCTCGCCCGCTAATGCCAGGGGCTGCTCCCACCGGACTCGGAAAGGTCGCGCCATGAGCCACCTCATTGACGCCGCCCTCCTCCGCAAGCGCTCCACCCTCGGGCTGCTCTTCATCTTCCTCATCTCCGGATACCTCTCCATGCTCTCCATCCCCAGAGAGTCCGAGCCCGACGTCCAGATCCCCATCCTCTACATCAGCATGAGCCAGCGCGGCATCTCGCCCGAAGACTCCGAACGACTCCTCGTCCGCCCCATGGAAAATAAAATGCGCGCCGTGGAAGGCGTCATTGAAATGACCTCCGCCGCATACTCCGGCGGCGGCTTCGTTCAACTGGAATTCGCCGCCGGATACAGCATTGACACCGCCCTGGACGACGTCCGCGTCGCCAGCGACGAAGTCGCCGTCGACCTCCCCGCCGACGCCGACGAACCCACCGTCAGCGAAGTCAACCTCTCGCTGTTTCCGATCATCACCGTCACGCTGTCCAGCAGCCTGCCCGAACGCGTGATCCGCCAGGTCGCGGTAGACCTCTCCGACTCGCTGGAGTCGCTCACCAACGTCCTGACCGCGGATGTCTTCGGCACCCTGCCCGAACAGGTCGAAGTCATCATTGACCCCGTCAAACTCGAGTCCTACGGACTTGAAGCCGACACCGTCCTCGCCGCGGTCGCAAGCAACAACCAGGTCATCACCGCCGGCACCCTGGATACAGGCGCCGGACGCTTCGCCGTCCGCGTGCCGGGTCTCTACCGCTCCTACGAAGAAATCATCGACCTGCCCCTGCGCGTCAACGGCGACAGAGAAGTCACCGTCGGCGACATCGCCATCGTGCGCCCGACCTTCCGCGAGCCGGACTCCTTCGTCCGCGTCAACGGACAGAACAGCGTCTCCGTTGAGATCACGAAGCGCATCGGCACGAACATCATTGAAACCATCGACCAGGCGAAGATCGTCGTTGAAGAGGAGAGCAAAAAGTGGCCCCCCGGCGTGACCTACGCCTTCAGCGGCGACGAGTCCGTCGACATCCGCCGCATCATCAGCGACCTCGGCAATTCGGTCGTGACATCTATTCTGCTCGTGGTCACTGTTCTCATCGCCACCATCGGACTCCGCACGGCGCTGCTGGTCGGCTTCGCGATTCCGGCGTCGCTGCTCGTGGCGTTCATGGTGATCAGCAGCATCGGCTTCACGCTTAACATCGTGGTTCTCTTCGCGCTGATTTTGTCGGTCGGACTCCTCGTTGACGGCTCCATCGTGATGACCGAGTTCGCCGACCGCAAGATGTCCGAGGGCAAGACCGCCGAGGAGGCGTTCCGCGAGGCGTCGCACCGAATGTTCTGGCCGATCACCTCGTCCACGGCGACGACCCTGTGCGCGTTTCTGCCGCTGGCGTTCTGGCCCGGCACGGTGGGCGAGTTTATGAAGTTCCTGCCGATAACGCAGATCATCGTGCTTACGGCGGCGCTGTTCATGGCGCTAATTTTCCTGCCGACGATAGGCTCCATTTTCGGCAAGGCGCGCACGGACGAGAGCGTGAAGACGGCGCGCGCGATCGCTCGCGGCGGCGACCTGAACGCGGTGAAGGGCTTCACGGGCGCGTATATTCGTCTTTTGCGGCGACTGATACGCTTTCCGTCGCTTGTGGTGCTGGCGGCGGCGGCGGTGCTGGTGGGTTCGTTCTTCGCCTACAGCCGTTCCGGACAGGGCACGGAGTTTTTCCCGGCGACCGAGCCGGATCAGGCGGTGATTCATGTGCGCGCGCAGGGCAATTTTTCGGCGGTGGAGCGCGATCATCTCGTGCGCGAAGCCGAGGCTGAAATTCTGAAACTCGCGATTGAGAACGGCGAGATGGGGTCGGTGTATACGGTGAGTCAGGTGTCCGGACAGAGCGACAGCGACATCATCGGCAACATCACGATTGAACTCGTGGACAGCAACCTGCGCCGTCCGGCGACGGTGATTCTGGAAGAGATACGCGAGCGCACCCTGCATCTCGCGGGGATTGTCATTGAGCCGCAGGCCGACGAAGAGGGTCCCGGCGGCGAGGGCAAGCCGCTTGTGGTGCGTCTGACTTCTAATTCGCCCGAGATTCTGCCGGCGACGGCGGCGCGGGTGCGCGCGCTGATGGAGAGCGCCGGCGGCGTGGTTGACATTGAGGACTCGCTGCCTCCGCCCGAACTCGGTGTTGAACTCATCGTCGATCGGACGGCGGCCGAGCGTTTCGGCGCGAATTTGTCGCTGGTGGGGAACTATGTGGAGATGTTCACGGGCGGTTTGAAACTGGCGAGTTACCGTCCGGATCACACGACCGAGGAGGTGGACATCATCGCGCGCGTGCCGCTTGACTATCGCAACACTTCGCAGTTGCAGCAGTTGCGGATTCAGACGCGCAGCGGCCTGGTGCCGATTTCGTCGTTTGTGGATCTGGAGACGAAGCCCGCGGACACGGTCTTCAGCCGTGTGGATCAGCGCCGTGTGGTGACGGTGGAGGCGAATGTCGGCATAGATCCGGCGACGGGTCGTGAATTTCTGGTGTCGGCGAAGCAGGCGGAACTTGAGGCTTTGCTTGCCGAGGCGGACCTGGATCCGAGTGTTCGTTATGAGTTTGTGGGCGAGAATGTGGAGGAGATGGAGGCGCAGGCGTTTCTGGTGCGCGCCTTCATGGTGGCGATGGCGTTGATGGCTGTGATTCTGGTGACGCAGTTCAACTCGTTTTTCTCGGCGTTATTGATATTGTCGGCGGTGATCATGTCGACGACGGGTGTGATGCTTGGACTGCTGATAACGGGGCAGCCGTTCGGGATTGTGATGTGCGGGATTGGTGTGATTGCGCTGGCGGGGATTATTGTGAACAACAACATTGTGTTGATTGACACCTATGAGGGTTTGCGGCGTTCGGGTCTGGATGTGACGGAGGCAATTTTGCGAACGGGGGCGCAGCGCATGCGTCCTGTGTTGCTGACGGCTTGCACGACGATTCTGGGTTTGATGCCGCTGGTGCTGAAGTTGAACTTTGACTTCATTGAGCGGACGGTGACCTACAATTCGCCGAGCGCGTTGTGGTGGGTGCAGTTATCCACGGTGATTGTGTTCGGCTTGTTCTTCGCGACGCCTTTGACTTTGCTGGTGACGCCGTCGGCTTTGGTTTACAAGGGACGCATGGAGGAGCGCGCCCGCCGCCGTCGGAGCAAGAAGGAGGGACGCCGGCTGGCTGTTTTGGAGGCGACTTCTCGCGGTGTTTTGGCTGGAGTTGCGGCTGAGGCTGTATCGGTGTCTGTGTCTGGCGGAGAGTTCAGTTGGGCTGGCTCAGACGACCCGCCGACATCGGAGGAGTCCCGCCCCCGCCGCTCCTTACTTTCCCGTCTTTTCGGCGCCCGTCGTGAAGACGACGACTCCGAAGACTGATCCTTGGCATTAGTGGGCGTGTGACTAAGACTAGTCACGATGTCGGCTCAAGCGAGCGATACCCGCTGATGCCCGCAGGCGCTGCCTGCAAAAAAATAAAATTAAAAGAATTAATTTAATAGACAATAACCATTCCATTATTTGTCAATTAATAAGAAAGCAATTTATTTAATTGACCCCTTAAATAGTCAATAAATTATTATTTATTTTTTTGCGGGCTAGCCCGCACCCATTAGTTGGCGTGTTTTCGCTTGAGCCGACATCGTGAATGTCTTAGTCAAACGCCCACTAATGCCAAAGGTCGCACTTCGCTTGTCCCTTTAATTAAGGGCTTCGCTTAAACGCTCGGCAAGGTAGTCCAGATACGCGAAGGTCTCCATCCAGCCCTGCTCAGGACCCACCAGCAAAGCCAGATCCTTCGTCATCTTCCCGGACTCTATCGCGCCCACACACACACCCTCCAACTTCCCCGCAAACTCCACAACCTCCGGAGTGCCGTCAAACCGTCCGCGCCACCCCAACGCCCGCGTCCACGCGAAAATCGTCGCCATCGGATTCGTGCTCGTCGCCTCGCCGCGCTCATGCATCCGAAAATGCCGCGTCACCGTGCCATGCGCCGCCTCCGCCTCAACAACCCGTCCGTCCGGCGTCAGCAAAACCGATGTCATCAGACCCAAAGAACCGAAACCCTGCGCAATCATGTCAGACTGCACATCTCCATCATAATTCTTGCACGCCCACAAATAACCGCCAGACCACTTCAACGCGGACGCAACCATGTCGTCAATCAGACGATGCTCGTACTTCAACCCGCGCTCCCGAAACAACTCCGCGAACTCGCCGTCAAACACCGCCTGAAAACAGTCGCGGAAATGTCCGTCATAAACCTTCAAAATCGTGTCCTTCGTGGAAAAATACACATCCACACCCCGCTCCAGCGCATAACTGAAACACGCGCGCGCAAAGCCCTCCATAGACTCGTCCTCGTTGAACATAGACAGCGCCACGCCGCCTCCGGGAAACTCGCGCACCACCATCTCCGTCGCCTCGCCGCCGTTCTCAGGCTCAAAGCGCATAGACAAAACACCGCGCCCCGCGATCCGCATGTCCGTCGCGCGATACTGATCGCCATACGCATGACGCGCCACAATAATCGGACGCGTCCAGTTCGGAACAAGACGCGGCACATTCCGACAGATAATCGCCTCCCGAAACACCGTGCCGTTCAGATAATTGCGGATCGTGCCGTTCGGCGAGCGCCACATCTCCTTGAGTCCGAACTCTTCAACACGCTCGGCGTTCGGCGTGATCGTCGCGCACTTCACGCCCACGCGATGCTCGCGTATCGCCGCCGCCGCGTCCAGCGTCACCTTGTCGGAGGTCTTGTCGCGCGAAGGCAGACCCAGATCAAAATACACCAGGTCCACATCCAGAAACGGCAGGATCAACTTCTCGCGGATTTCGCGCCAGATGACGCGCGTCATCTCGTCGCCGTCCAACTCAACCACGGAGCCTTTGACCGAAATCTTTTTCATAGTCCGTCCATCCTACCGAAGCAGTTTCAGATTTTCAAGCGTCGCCACGACTTCGGTCTCGCTGTTTATCACGGTGAACAGAGGCTCCCACGGCTCGCGGAAATAGCCGAGCGCCGCCATCGCCTCAAACACCCGAAACAGCGGACGCCAGAAGTCGTCAAGATTGACGAGAATAATATGCTTGTCATGCACGCCGAGCGAGCGATAAGTGGAGAACTCCAGCACCTCCTCCAGCGTGCCGATGCCGCCGGGCAGCGCGATGAAGGCGTCGGCGAGAGCGTGCATGCGCGCGGTGCGCTCGTGCATTGTCTGCACGACCTCAAGCCGCGACAGTCCCTCGCACGGACGCTCAAGGTGCGTAATGAACTCCGGAATCACGCCGTAAGTGATGCCGCCGGTCTCCATGCAGCCGCGCGCGACCGCGCCCATCAGACCGATCTCGCCGCCGCCGAAGATGAGCCGAATGCCGCGCTCGCCGAGGATGCGTCCGAGGCTGCGCGCGCTGCTGACATGCGCGGCGGGCGCGGCTTCCGAGCCGCCGCAGAACACGCAGAGCGACAGTCCGCGCCAGTTGTCGTCCGGGGATGCCGTCACTTGTGAGGTGTCCTTTCCGATTGCCTAATTTGGTTGTGCGGGCTAGACTATTTCCGCCCCCGGGTGATCCCGCGAACCTACGATAGCACAGCCCCGCGATGTCTAAAAACAGGAATTTGCAAAGTCTTGCGTCTGCGCTCCGCAGGGTGGAGAGCATGCGCGGCCGCGCCGTCACGCCCGCGGTTGTCGTCAAGCCTACGCCGGCGCAGGAGGCGCGCGCGGGGCGTTCAGGACGGCGCGGCGGCGGCGGAAAAGGCGCCGCGTTTTCCGAGGCTCTCGTTCTGCGCGGACTTGTGATTGTCCTGATTTTCGCTTTTGTGGCGGCGGTGTGGTGGAGTCTTGCGGGCGACGAGGGTTTTCTGCGCCGCAGCGAGCAGCAGAGCATTGAGGCGCAGCAGGTCGCGCAGGAGCAGTTGCGTCCTGAGGCGCCTGGTCCGGCGCCGTCGTTTGATGTTGTGCGTGTGCAGCCTGGCGGCGCGGCTATTCTTGCCGGACGCGCGGCGCCCGGTTCTGATGTCACGGTTTTGCTTGACGGCGAGGCGGTCGGCACGGCGCAGGCGGATCGGCGCGGCGAGTGGCTGTTGCTGCCGGACACGGATCTTGAGGCTGGTTCGCATCGGCTGGATTTGCGTTCGCGTCTTGAGGGGTATCGTCCGCGCTTGAGCGAGGACTTGGTGGTGATTGATGTTCCTGAGGGACGTCCGGCGAATGAGAGCCAGGTATTTTTGCTTGGCAAGGAGCCTGGGGCGGAGCGCCGTGTTTTGCAGGGCGCGGCGGGCGGACTGGTGGTGGGGGCGCTGCGTCTTGAGTCGGTTGATTATGACGAGGACGGCAACGCGACTATCCGCGGTCGCGCGCCGGCGGGCGGACATATTGTGGCGCAGATTGACGGTCGCGGTGTGGGCGACGCGTATGTGGCGGCGGACGGGGTATGGCTTCTGGTGCCGGATGCTCCGATTGCGGAGGGCGAGCATCGTCTTGAGGTTGAGTTGCGGAATGCGAATGGTCGTGTGATGTGGAAGTTGAAGGCGCCGTTTGTGCGTCATGGCGAGGAGTTTCTGGCTGATCATGGCGGTGTGACGGGCGAGGATGCGGAGGGTCGTGCTGTGGGTGTTGGCAAGGTTGTGGTGGTTGAGCGTGGGAACAGTTTGTGGTTGATAGCGCGGCGCGAGTTGGGGGAGGGTTTTTTGTACAGCGTGATTTTCGAGCGCAATCGCGGACAGATTGAGAATCCGGATTTGATCTTTCCGGGCCAGGTGTTCGAGGTTCCCCTTACTAACCCTGATTTGCGTTGACGGGAGGTGTTCTGATGGCGAAGCCGGTAAAATATCATCGCGGAAAATTTCCGCCGAAAAATCTGGACTGGGAGCGTCTGGCGCCCAGAACCAGCGGCGCGATGCGCGCAATCTCGGCGTACGAAGAGGGTCTGAGAAGCATTCCGAATCCGGCGGTTCTGCTCAACCCCATGACTCGTCTGGAAGCGATCGCCTCAAACAAAATTGAGGGGACACAGACCACCCTGGAGGAGGTGCTGCTGTTTGAAGCGCAGACCGGCAATGTCAGGGAAGAATATCCCTTTGTGGCAAATATGCACGAAGTGATCAATTACATCTTCGCGCTGGGGAGAGCGTCTAGTTCGCTCGAAAAACGCCCCTTGTCTCACAACCTCATCAAGAGGACGCACAAAATCATGTTAAGCGGGGTGCGCGGACGCGGAAAGTCTCCCGGCGAGTATCGCGCAACGCAGAATTATATAGGCGATCCCGGCTCTGATATTGCCAGTGCCAGATTCATCCCGTGCGCCCCGGATGATCTGCAGCAGGCGATGGATGTCTGGGAGAGTTTTATGAACGAGCAGTCGTATCCGGATCCTCTGGTACAACTGGCTCTGGTGCATGCCGAATTTGAGGCGATTCATCCGTTTCATGACGGCAACGGAAGGCTGGGCCGCCTCCTGATACCGCTCTTCCTGTATGACAAGAAGATGGACGGCGGCCGCATTCTGTCGCAGCCGTATTTCTACATCAGCGAATACCTGGAGGAACATCGCGACGAGTATATGGACGGTCTCCTGCGCGTTTCGCGTGACGGCGACTGGACAGGATGGTGCGAGTTCTTTCTGGACGCCCTCAAGGTGCAGGCGAACCGGGACTGTCAAAAGATTCACGCGATCGTGTCTCTTTATGAAGATCGCAAAAAGTCCATTTTGCGGGCTGTCAAGTCGCCTTTCGGCGTTTACGCGCTGGATTTCATATTTAAGAAACCAATGTTCACGACCCCCGGACTCATGCAGGACATCGGATGCTCCCGCATCACTGCCAACAAACTTGTTAAGGTCATGTGCGAAGAGGGGTTTGTGAAGGAGAGAGTACCCGCAAGCGGGAACCGTGCCTCTATCTTCGTTTTTCACGAACTCTCTGAGACCGTGAAAAAAGAAATGAAGTGAAATCAACGGGATATATGGTTTGTGTAAGGGAATTCGCATTTTCCCTAACACAAAATTATTTGTTGTTAGTTTCCCTTACACAAAAATTCAGCAATTTCAAGGAGTTGTGATTTTTGGCATAATTTAGTCATAATTTTACGGCTTGCTGTCGTGACGGATCAAAGCCCCCGTCAATCAGTGGCAGGCATTATCATTCTCCGAATCACAGCGGGAGGCGAAAAGGCGGGAAAGTCAGCCCCTTATATATAATAGTCAAATTAAATTTTAATTTTTCTGCGGGCAGCGCCTGCGGGCATCAGCGGGCGCGGTTCGCTTGAGCGGCTATCGTGACTGTCTAAGTCAGACTCCCACTAATGCCGAAGGGGGTGCTTCGTTGTCCACTCGCGGAGCGCATTAATCGTAACACTGTGACCAGGCCGGTTAACCTCCACACGGCCCCGCAACGGCGCCCCCAATAACGCCAGATCCCCCACAAGATCCAGCAACTTATGACGCACAAACTCATCCGCAAACCGCAACGGCTCCTGACTATGCACCCGCGCACCATCCACAATAATCGCGTTCTTCAAATTCCCCCCGCGACCCAGACCATACCGCCGCATAAACGGCAAATCCTCCCGCAACAGAAAAGTCCGCGCCGGCGCGACCTCGCGCAAATACCGCTCCGGCGTCAGACAAATCTCCAGCCGCTGATACCCGATAGCCAAAGCCTCAAAATCAATCTCCACCACAATCTCCAGCGCCGACGACGGCAGAAAACGCATCTCCGTCGCGCCCTCGCTGTGCGTAAAAGGCTCCGCAACCTCCAGCACCCGGCGCGGCGCCCCCTGCTCGCGCACGCCCGCCGCATGAATGTCGCGCGCGAACAAAAACGCGCTGCCGTCAAGTATCGGAGGCTCCTCCTCGCTCAACTCAATCACAACATTGTCCAGCCCCAGCCCGTAACACGCCGACAACAAATGTTCAACCGTATACGCGCGCTGTCCGCCGCGCCGCAACTGCGTCTGCAACGGCGACGGCTCCGCATAGAGCGGAGACACTTTAATGTCGTCTTTCGGATCGCCGCCCGACTTGCGAATTCTGTAGCCGACATTCTCCTCGGCGGGCAGCACCGACGCGACACCGTGCCGTCCGCGATGCAGTCCGTAGCCCTCCCACGAGACGGGCGCGGCGATGGTGGTCTGCGGCTGGGCGTCCATTGGTTGAGGTTAGTGCGCGCGCGCGGTGTCTGGCAACGGGTTTTGCGGAATGTATCGCACTTTGACGCGATACAGCGTTTTATGACGCCGCAAAAACAAACGGAGACCGACCGCGCGGCGATCGGTCCCCGTTTTGCGCGCCGTCCGAGCCTACTTCCGCAGCAGGAACGCAGGAATTTTCGGCATCGGGTTCTCGGACGACACAAGACTCGCCGACTCCTTCGGCGTGATCTTGAGCCGCATCTGCGCCTCGTCCTCCGCCGCCGTCTCGGAGACGCCGACACTGCCGCCGCCGTTGTCGTCATCGCTGTCATCGGAGACAGAGACGGCGGGCGCGGACTCAACTTTCGCGCCAGCGGAACCGGCAGCGCCGGTGGCGACAGCGACCTTGCCGCCGTCCGCGTCCTCGTCGGCCTTGACGGATTCAGCGACAGGCTCGGCGACAGATTCAGCGACGGACTCAGTGACGGAGACAGCGGGCGGTGTTGTTGTCACCGTTGTCGTCTCTGCTGTTGTCTCCGCGCTTGCCTCGGGAGGCGCGACAGAAACGGGCGCGGCGGTTGTCGCCGTTTCTGTTTTTGTCTCTGTCTCTGACGGCACCTGTATCGGCGACGGCACGGCGACCTGCTTAGTCGCGAGGACGCTCTCCATCTCCTTGCGCTGCGCGCGCACGCGCTCCCAGAATGACGACACGGGCGAGCCGCTGTTCGCGTAGGCGTCGTTGGCGCGCTTGGCGGCGTGTCCTGTCGGATAGACGGTCTGCGGCGCGGGCGGCACATACGCCTTCGCGGACGCGGTTTCACCGGCGTCCGAAACGGCGCCGTTTTCGGAGACGGAAACATTGGCAGTCCCGTCATTGTTGTCTGTCTCGGTCGCCTTGACAGACTCAACGGGCGAGACGGACGACGAAACAGGCGCGACAGGCGCAACGGGAGCAACAGGCGCGGCGGCTGTTTCAACTTTGGCGCCCGTCGCGACGCTGACAACTTCGGCCGGCTTCTTCGTCTCAACCGGCGCGACAGACTCCGCCGTCTCCTGTTCGGGCAGGGTGAGTTCCTGCGTGTCCGGCTCTTCGTCGGGCTGGACGGCGACGGCGAGCGCGGTCGCGGCGCCCCCTCCCCCGCCGGCGGACATGCTTGTCGCGGTTCGCACCGATCCGCCGCCGCCTGCCGACCCGACCGAGCCGCTCGCGGTGTTGGCGGCGGCGCCTGCCGCGCCTCCGACGACGATGGCGGGAGTGAATCGCCGTATCGGCGTCGCCGTCTGCGTGAGATTGGAGTTGTCGCCCTCGGCGGCGTCGGCGACATCCATTCCGGTGGCGATGAGCGAGACGCGGAATTTGCCTTCAAGGTCGGGATCAATGGTGTGTCCGAAGATGAAGCGCACATTGTCGTCGAGTTGCTTGCGGATTTCCTCAACGGCGCCCTGCACTTCAAAGGCGCCGATGTCGTCGCCGCCGGAGATGTTGAGCAGGATGCTCTTCGCGCCCGAGATTGAGATGCCGTCCAGCAGCGGATTTTCCAGCGCGGCTTCAACGGCGTACTGCGAGCGGTGTTCGCCCTCGCCTTCGCCGGTGCCCATGACGGCGTTGCCCATCTCGCTCATGACGGTTTTGACATCGTTGAAGTCCAGGTTGATGTATCCGCGCTTGGTCACGAGGTCGGTGATGCCGCGGACGGCTTCAAAGAGGACGCTGTCGACGACGCGATACATGTCCTTCATTGAGACTTTCTCGTTGATGACGCGGAACACATTGTCGTTGACGATGAGGATTCTGGTGTCGGTGTGAAGCGACAGCAGGTCAATCCCGGCTTCGGCTTTCGCCATGTTGGTGACGCCTTCAAACCCGAAGGGCTTGGTGACGACGCCGACGGTGAGGCATCCGCATTCGCGCGCGGCTTCTGCGATGACGGGCGCGGCGCCGGTGCCTGTGCCGCCGCCCATGCCCGCGGTGATGAAGACCATGTCGGCGTCCTCCAGGAACGGACGGATGTCGTTGAGCGACTCTTCGGCGGCGGCGCGTCCGATTTCGGGATCAAATCCGGCGCCGAGGCCGCGTGTGGTTTCCGCGCCGAGGGCGATGCGGTTTTCGGTCTGCACGGCCTGGAGCGCCTGGCGGTCGGTGTTGCAGGCGAGGAATTTAACATCCGCCAGCGAGTTCTGCACCATCGTGTTGATGGCGTTGCCGCCGCCGCCGCCGACGCCGATGACGAGCAGTTTCGGACTGAACGGCACGAAGTTTTCGGCGCCGCCGTCGTCGCTCTGGTTTTCGGGGATTGAGATGTGGATGGGCATTTTGCTTCTCCTTGGTGAGGGTTGAGGGTGAGGGTGTCGCGGACTTTGCGTTCGCGGTTAGAATTCCGCGCCGATGGCGTTGTGGAGCCATCGCTGCGGAGGTGAAGCCAGTTTTTGCCAGAGGTTCCGGCGCCGGCGTTTTTCTTCGGGCATGACGATATCTTCGTGCTGTGTCGCCCAGAGCAGCGTCCCGACTGACACGGCGTGCGCGGGCGTTTTGTAGAGGTCAGCGAGTTGCGAGAGCGGTTTCGGCGACGCGAGGCGCGGTTTGTGTTCCAGGATGTGTTCGGCGAGGATGTCAATTCCCGGCACGAGCGAGCCGCCGCCGGTGAAGACGAGGTGTTTGTGAGGCGAGGGCGCGAGCGCGTTGAGTTGTTCGCGGACTTTGGCGAGGATATTTTCCAGCGACGGCTGCAGCACTTTGAGCAGTTTCGCGCGCGGCATGGATTTCGGCGTGTGATCGGAGTTGCCGAGCGGCGTGACTTTGACGGTTTCGTGGTCGGGCGCGATGTCGGCGAAGGCGTGTCCGTGGCGTGTTTTGATCTGCTCGGCGGAGCGCAGTGTAATTCCGAGTTGCCGCGCGATGTTGCGTGTGAGTGTCGCGCCGCCGGTGGGGATGACCGAGAGCGTATGCAGCGCGTTGGCGCGCACTTCGGTGACGGAGGTCGTTTCGGCGCCGATATCAATGACGATGGCGCCGAGATTTTTTTCGTCCGCGTCCAGCACGGCGAGCGCGGACGCCCACGGCGCCGCGAGAATATGCGTGCGGTTGTGCTGAAAGATTTTTCGCAGGGCGTCCAGGTCGCGGCGGGCGGCGCGCGACATTGTGACGGCGTTGGCGAAGAGGCTGAGGTGGTCGGCGTGGATGCCGCGCGGGTCGCTGACGCCGTGCCTGCCGTCGACGGCGTAGAAAGCCGGCACGACATGGAGCAGTTCGCGTTTCGGCTGTCCGCGCAGTGATGTGCGCGCGATGGTTTCGGCGGTGTCCAGCGCGCGCGTCAGCACGGAGTTGCTGATGGGTCCGGGTTCAATCGGCACATTGCCTTCCAGCAGTTGTCCGGAGAGGTTGCCGCCGGAGAAGGCGAGGTAGATATCCCTGGCGGATTCGCCGGCGGAGGTCTCGGCTTCGTCAATGACCTGATGCAGGCAGTGTGAGAATTGGTTGAGGTCGGTGATGTCGCCGTGTTTGAGTCCTTCGGCCTGGAGTTGCGCGGCGCCGAGGATGCGCGGGCGCCCCATATTGAGTTCGGCGATGAGGCAGAAGAGTTTGCTTGTGCCGAGGTCAATGGCGGCGACGGTGTTGCCGTTTCTTGGCAGGGCGAGCGGCTGCACGGTCGGCATCAGTTTTGCGCCTGTGTGTCTGGTGTGAGTGTGTGTGAGACGGCGTTGGAGGCGTCGTTGTTCGCGGCGTCGGAGACGGCGGCGGTGTCGGGCGCGGGGGCTGCGGCGGCTGCGGCGACAGCGCCGGCGCTGTCGCTGTTTATCTCATTGGACTTAAACCCGCGCAGACGGATGCGATTTTTGACTCTGAGGTCAACGAGGAGGCTGTGGTTTTGTTCGGCGGCGTGGTGTTTGAGGGTGGAGAGGAGTTGGTGTTTGTTCTGGAGTGTCCGCAGTCTGGCGAGGGCGGCGTCGGGGTTTTGTTCGGGGAGCATGAGGACGACATTGCTCCGCAGGTAGAGGTTCCATCGGCGGTTGGAGACGCGCGCGGCGGCGAGGGGCGTGTCGTTGAGGAGTTTTGTCCAGTGGTTCCAGAGTTGGCAGCCGTGCTGTGCGTTTGCGCCGACGAGGAGCGGCAGGTGCGCGAAGTTTTCGTGCGCGATGTTCGGGATGATGTGTCCGTCCGTGTCAATGACGGAGATTTTTTTGTTGTGCTGGTGTCGGGCGCAGGGCTGTTTTTCGCGCAGGGTGATAGTGAGGGTGTCGGGCAGTTCGCGCTGAACGGAGGCGCCGGCGATCCAGGGCAGGGTGTGGAGTCTGTCCTGGAGGTGGTTGAGGTTGTGTCTGAGGATGTGGTCGCCGGGTGTGACGGCGAGGGTGTTGTGGATTTCGGGTGTTGAGAGGTGGTGGTTGCCGGAGATGCGGATCTGGCGGACCTGGAGGTTGAGGATGTTCTGGGTGATGTTCCAGATGGTTTGCGGGGAGGGGGCGGGGTTGTTTTTGGTTAACGGGGCGAGGGTGACGGCGCCGGAAATTGCGGCGGCGACGGTGACGGTGACGGCGACGATGGCCGCGAGCGCGAGACTGCGGATGATTTTGGAGAGGCGCGAATTTTTATTTTTCACGACGCAACTCCGACAGAAAAAGGCGCACTTAAAGCGTCCCCGTTGGACTTTTTAACGGGCGAATTGACAGACAATGAAGAGGACGACGAACAACGCGCCCTTTTATTGTCCATATCGGACTTTTTAACAAGCGAATTGTCAGACAATGAAAGAGAGGACAATGAAACTCGCCCCCCTTTATTGTCCCCATCGCACTCCTTAACAGGAGCGGTGACGGACGATGAAGGAGAAGACAATGAAACGGGCGCGCCTGATGTGTCCGCATCATTGGACTTTTTAAGGGGCGCCTTCATTGTGTCGCTGTTTGACGAATTGGCGGACAAGGCAGAATCAACAATCCGCGCAACAAGCGCGTCAAAATCCATCCCGCAAAACAAAGCCTGCTCCGGCACCAGACTCGTCGGCGTCATCCCAGGCTGCGTATTCACCTCCAGCAAATACAACACCACACCATCAACCACACCACCCTCATCCCAGCGAAAATCACTCCGCGACACACCCCGACAACCCAAAACCTCATGCATCCGCTCCGCCGCCTCCATCGCCGCGCGATACACACCCTCCGGCACCGGCGCCGGCACAAGATGCTCCGTCACACCCGAAGAATACTTCGCCTCATAATCATAAAACGCCGTCCGCGACCGCAACTCCGTCACCGCCAGCGCACGACCATCCAAAACCGAAACCGTCAACTCACGCCCGGGAATAAACACCTCCACAAGCAAATCATCATCATCACCACACTCCATCGCCGACACATCACCCCCGCCGCCGACAATGCAAACACCAATACTTGACCCCCCCGCGATCGGCTTCACCACAAACGGACGCGCAAACGGCTCAAAACCAGACCGCACCTCCGCGCAAGTCGCAATCTCGCCGGGCGGCACACTCAAACCAATGCTCACCGCGAACTCGCGCGTCTGCACCTTGTCCATCGCCAGCGCCGACGCCCCAGGCGGCGAATGTGTGAACAGCACATCTTCAAACCGCCGCGCCAGATCGCCGTTCTCGCCGTCGCCGCCATGCAGCGCGTTAAACACAAACCGCGCCCCCGCCGCGCGCGCGCGAAAGTCATCGCCGTCGCCGCGCCAGTCATACAACGCGACCTCCCAGCCGAGCCGCTTCAGCGCGGCGGCGCACTCGCGTCCCGACACAAGCGACACCTCGCGCTCCGGCGAAACGCCGCCGTACAGCACGAGCGCGCGCCGCGACTCAGCCACGCCCCACCTCCCAGTCGTCCGTCGCGCTGCTCTGTCCGATGCGACGGATTTCCCATTCCAGATTTTTGCCCGATGTCTCAAAGACGCGGCGCCGAATTTCCTCGCCGAGCGCTTCAATGTCGGTCGCGGTCGCGCCGCCCTCGTTCACCAGGAAGTTGCAGTGCTTCTCCGACACCCGCGCCGCGCCGACACGCAGATTCTGACAGCCCGCCTCCTCAATGAGCCGCCACGCCTTGTGCTTCGGCGGATTCTTGAAAGTGCTGCCGCCGGTCGCGATGCCGGTCGGCTGGGCGAGGTCGCGCTGCTGTCTGATGCTGTCCATCCGATCTTTGATGATCCCCTTGCGCTCGGGCTTCACGCTGAACTTCGCGGCGATGAAGATCGCGTCCTTCGGAAACCGCGAGTAGCGATAGCGCATGTGAAGAGTCTTCGGCGTGAACGCGTACTCGTCGCCGTTGCGCAGAACCGCGTACGCCCTGGAGATGACTTTCTTCGTCTCGCCGCCGAACGCGCCGGCGTTCATCACGATCGCGCCGCCGACAGTGCCGGGAATGCCGAGATAGAATTCAAGCCCTCCGAGACCCGACACATACGCGAACTTCGCGAGCCGCGGACACGGCGCCGCGGCTTCGGCGTAGATTTCTTTGTCGTCCTCAAAGTATCTGGTCGCGCCGAACGCGCGCCAGAGCCGCACGACCGCGCCGCGCACGCCGCCGTCGCGAATCAGCATGTTGGAGCCGAGACCAAGCACGGTCAGCGGCGTCTCGGGCGGCAGAATTTTGAGAAAGTTGATGAGGTCTTTCTTGTCGTCGGGCGAGAAGAGCACTTCGGCGGGACCGCCGACGCGGAACCACGAGTGTCTGTTGAGCGGCGCCTCTTCCTGGATCTTGCCGCGGATGTAGTCGTCGCCGAGACTTCTGCCGGCGGCGCGAAGCCGGGCGGCGAGGCTTCCGGCGCGGCGCGGCGGTGGTGTTTTTGTCTGCGCCATTTTCACGCGACCCTGATGTTGAGAAGTCGCGCGACGGCGGACGGCGCGATTTCCGCCCACCGCGTGATGTCGCCGGCGCCGAGGAAGATAACGCAGTCGTGCGGCTTGAGTTCGGCGGCGAGTTCGGCGGCGAGTTCGTCGGGGTTGGCGACGGCTTTCGCGCGTCTGTGTCCGTGTTCGCGCAGTCCGCGGACGAGCGCGCGGTGACTCACGCCTTCGCGCGCCTTTTCGCCGGCGGCGTAGACGGGCGTGACGAAAACGGCGGCGGCGTTGTCAAACGACGCGCAGAATTCGGCGAGCATCGCCTGAAGCCGCGAATACCTGTGCGGCTGAACGACCGCGACGACCCTGCCGCCGTTTTCGCGCGCGGCGAGGAGTTGCCGCGCGGTCTGCAGCACGACCTGAATCTCGGCGGGATGGTGCGCGTAGTCGTCAATGAAACTGATGTTGCTGACCCTGGCGACGCGGGTGAATCTGCGCTTGACGCCGGAGAAGCCGGCGAAACTTTCGGCGACGGCGTTGATATCCAGCCCGAGTCCGTGCGCGACGGCGACGGCGGCGAGCGCGTTCTGCACATTATGCTCGCCCATCAGCGAGAGAAAGACGGACTTGATTTTCCGCTTCGCCTGCGACCCGCGCGGCGCGATGACGAGATCAAACCGCGTGCCGAGTTCGGACATCTGCGGATTCTCGGCGTGAATTTCGGCGAGGGGCGAGAGTCCGTAGGTGATGACGCGGCGCTGTGTCGTGTCGCGCGCCATCTTGCGGACGACGGGGTGGTCAATGCAGAGCGCGGCGAATCCGTAGAACGGCACGCTGCCGATGAAGTTGCGGAAGGCGTTGTGAAGCGACCGCTGACTTTTCCAGAAGTCCATGTGTTCGGAGTCGCAGTTGGTGACGACCGCGACGGTGGACTGCAGATTTCTGAAACTGCCGTCGCTTTCGTCGGCTTCAACGACCATCCACTCGGAGTTGCCGATTCTGGCGTTGCTGCCCCATTCGTTGACGATGCCGCCGTTGATGGTCGTGGGGTTGAGGTGCGTGTTCCAGAGGGCGTGGGAGACGAGCGCGGTGGTGGTGGTTTTGCCGTGCGTCCCGGTGACGGCGATGGAGTTTTTGAGTTTCATCAGTTCGGCGAGCATTTCCGAGCGATGAATGACGGGAATGAACTGTTCTTTCGCGGCGGCGAGTTCGGGGTTGTCGCCGGGAATGGCGGACGACACGACGACGACATCGGCGTCGCGGATATTATTTTTGTGATGTTTCGCAAAGGCGGTGATGCCGAGTTTTTGCAGACGCTGCAGGTTCGGCGTATTCGCGTTGTCGCTGCCCTGGACATTGAATCCGAGGCTGTGCAGCACTTCGGCGATGCCGCTCATGCCGATGCCGCCGATGCCGATGAAGTGGATCGGCCCCGTGTCGGCGGGCAGCAGTCCCGGCTTGCGCTGGTGGATGGGCGTCACAGCGCGAGCCTTTCTTTCGTCTGGCGGCGGCCGACGCTTTTGCGGGCGATGATGTCGCGGACGCAGTTCGCGAGCCGCGCCTCCGGATTTTTCGGCGACTGGTTACGAAGCGCGTTTGACGCGGCGATGAGTTTGTCGGGGTTTGCGAGCCATTCGGCGAGGGTGTCGGCGAGGGTTCGCGGGGAGGCTTTGTCTTGCGCGAGCATTTGTCCGCCGCCGAGGTTTGCGAAGTTTCGCGCGTTGTGCGTCTGGTGGTTGTTGGCGGCGTGGGGGTACGGAATGAGAATGGCAGGACGCGCGGTGGCGACGAGTTCGGCGACGGTTGATGCGCCGGCGCGCGCGATGACGAGGTGTGTATCGGCGAGGAGTTCGTTGATGTTTGTGAAGAAGCCGGCGAGGTCGGCGTTGATGTTGAGGTCCTGGTACTGACGGCGAACGGACGCGGTGTCGCCGCGCACTTGTTGCGTGATGCGGAGGCGGCTGCGGATATTTTCGGGGAGCAGCGCGATAGTTTCGGGGATGAGGTGATTGAAAGTTTCGGCGCCCTGGCTGCCGCCGATGACGAGGACATTAACGGTGCCGCTGTCCTGCGGTGTTTTGTATGGAGTGCCGGCGACGGCGGCGATGTTGGCGCGGACGGGAGTGCCGGTGGTTGTGGTTTTGCGGCGGGCGTATTTCGGCAGTCCGCGGGTGTCGGGGAAGGAGGTGGCGATTGTGGTGGCGACGGGGGCGAGGAGTTTGTTGGCGAGGCCGAGGGTGTGATTTTGCTCGTGGATGATGGTCGGGATGCGGAGGGTGATGGCGGCGATGGCGGGGGGGATGCTGGTGTATCCGCCGAAGGTGATGACGGCGCGGGGTCGGCGGGCGATGAAGAGTCTGGCGGCTTTGAGGGTGCTGTTAATAAGAGTGAAGGTGGCGAGGGCGATGGTGACGGGGTTGCGCGAGCGCGGCGAGGCGGCGGGGAGGGTGTGAGCGGTGATGGTGATGTTTTGTGACTGGAGGTGTGAGTGAGTGCGGTGATCGCAGATGAGGGCGACGCTGTAGTCCTGGGCCTGGAGGGTCTGCGCGGTGGCGAGCGCGGGGAAGAGATGTCCTGCGGTTCCGCCGGCGACGAGGACGATGTGGGGGTTCTTTGTCATGATGTGAATGGACGACCATGCAAGTCGCCCCCCCGAAGCACCGCCTCTGGCATTAGTGAGCGAGCGACTTGGACTGGCAAAGGTGTTGGCTCAAGCGAGCCGCACCCGCTGATGCCCGCAGGCGCTGCCTGCAAAAAAATAAAAAAGGACAATGACAGTGATGGACGACAATGCAGGTGTCCATTGTCATTGTCGTTGTCATTGTGTGCATTGACGACAGACAAAGAGGCGGGGGCAGTTGTCGCGGTCGTCAAAGCATGGTTGACGACAGACAAAGTGTCATCTGTGTCATTGACGACAAAGGCGGTGTGAGAGTCGTTTGTCATCGTGTTATATGTGGACTTCTGAGGAGTGCCAGGAGCGCGCCCATTCCAAGCCCCATCGCCAGCAAAGAAGACCCGCCATGACTCAAAAACGGCAGCGTCATCCCCTTCGTCGGAATCATCTGCAAACTTGAACCGACATTGACAAAAGTCTGCGCGATAAACTGCGTAAGCAGCCCCACACCCGCGACAGCCGCGAACGCCCGCGGCTCGCGCGAAAGTTTCAACAGCACCCGCACCGCGATAAACATAAATGTCAGAACCACAAGCAGCGCGAAAACGAAACCCATCTCCTCGCCGATAACAGCGAAAATAAAATCAGACTGCCGGTCCGGAAGTTTCTGCTTGATCTGCCCGTCCAGCAGCCCGACACCGCGCCACCCGCCGGCGCCGAACGCCTCAAGCGAACGCTCCACCTGATAAGTGTCGCCGGACGCCGGGTCCAGAAAAATATTAATCCGCTCCGCCACATGCGGAAAAAGATGATACGCGCCGAGCAAAATCAGCGCGCCAAGCAAAGCCAGCGCCGCCACAAGAAAAGGCGAAAACCCGGCGACAAAAAATTCGGCGCCGAAAATAAAAATGACAATCACCGTCTGCCCGATGTCCGGCTGAAGCAGCAGCAAGCCGCAAAGCAGCGCGCAAAGCCCGAACGCCGCCAGCGACGCCGGATGCCGAAACCTCCCGCCCGCCGCCGTCAGCAGCCACGCCGCCGCGACCGCGAAAGCCGGCTTCGCAAACTCGCTCGGCTGCACCGAAAACCCGAACACATTAAGCCACCGCCGCGCGCCCTTGATCTCGGTGCCGATCACAAGCGTCGCGACCAGCAGCACGACACACGCCGCGCACGCGATAATCGCCGCGCGCCGAACCGCGTCAGCATTGAGAAACGACACCGCGACAAGCAGCGCGAGCGCGACCAGCGCATACGCCATATGCGGCATCGCGCGGGCGTAGTGCTGCTGTCCGAGACTGGCGGCGAGCGGCTGGGTCGCGCTGAACGAGAGGAGCATCCCGAAGAAGATGAGCGCGGCGAGCGCGGCAAGCACGGGCAGGTCGGCGCTCCACCACCACTGCGAGAAGACGCTGTTGTCGCGTTTCGGAATGAGTCGGTGCGGCATCAGTTTTTCACTCCGCGCCGATGCTCGGCGAGTTTGCGAAATTGATTTCCGCGATCCGCGAAGTTGCGGAAGTCGTCGGTTGAAGCACATGCCGGCGACAACAGGACAACCGCGCCCTCCCCCGATTTCGTGACGAATTCGGCGGCGGCGGAGGCGGCGACATTGAAGGCGTCGGCGAGGCTGTCGTGTTTTGTCGCCGAAATTCCCGCGGCGGCGGCGTGGCGCAGAAGTTCATCGGCGGCGTTGCCGATCGCGTAAAGATGCCGCGCGTGATTGTCGTCCGAGAAGAGCGGCGCGAGGTTCTGCCCCTTGGCGTTGCCGCCGGCGATCCAGAAAATATTCTGCTCGGCGGCGAGGGCGGCGCGCGCGGCGTGAACGGTCGTCGCCTTGGAGTCGTTGACAAAAGAAACACCGTCGCGCTCGCCGACAATTTCGTACCGATGCGGCAGCCCGCGAAAGTTTTTAAGCACACTCTCGGCGTTGCGGCGCGAGGCTCCGAGGAGCGAGGCGGCGGCGAAGGCGGCGGCGGCGTTGAGACGGTTATGCCGCGCGGCGAAGGGGCTGTCGTCCGGAAAGTCGGCGACGGTTCCGTGCCGGTCGCGCAGCGCGTCGGACTGCACACCGACGCCGCCGTCCGGCATCGCGCGTCCGGAAACACGCACGCACGGCGGACTCCGATGACCGCTCTCGCTCTGAATGCGCTCGGCTTCGCGCGCGGAGAGTTCGTCGTCGGTGCCGATAACGGCGCTGGCGGCGTTATGAAAGACGGCGCGTTTGGCGCTGATGTATTTCTCCAGCGAGCCGTGCCAGTCGATGTGATCGGGCGCGAGACTGACAAGCACGGCGACCTCGGCGGCGAGCGACGGCGTGATGGTGAGTTGAAACGAACTGAGTTCCAGCACATAGACGGGCTGTCCCTGCGTCCCGCGTTCGCGCGCGACATTCAGCACGGGAGGCCCCAGGTTGCCGCACGGCACGGCGTGTTTGCCGTCGGCGGAGAGGAATTCGGCGATGAGTGTCGCGGTGGTTGATTTGCCGTCGGTGCCTGTGACGGCGGCGACTCTGGCGCTGTTTTTTTCCGCGCGCAGTCCGCGCAGGAAGACCTCAACATCGGAGACGGGTTTGAGTCCGCATTTTTTCGCTTCGCGGGCGATGGGGTGCGCGTTTTCGCCGGAATGCGGAATGCCCGGACTCCACACGAGCAGTGTCGCGTCCTGCAGTTCGCGGCGCGCGTCGTTTTCGTTTCGCGGCAGTGACAGCCCCGGCGCGGGGTCAAGCCGTCTTTGTTCGGGATTGTCGTCCCAGGCGCAGACGCTGGCGTTGTCGGCGAGGGCGGCGGCGACGACCGAGCCGCCGGTCGCGCCGAGTCCGAGGACGAAGATTTTGTCTGCCGCGCTGAAGTGCATTTTGTTATCGCAGTTTGAGCGTTGACAGCCCGGCGAGGGCGCAGATGACGGCGATGATCCAGAAGCGGATGACGATTTTGGGTTCGGACCATCCCTTCTTTTCAAAGTGGTGGTGGAACGGCGCCATGAGAAAGATGCGGTTGCCGGTTTTTTTGAACCACAGCACCTGGATCATCACGGAGAGAGCCTCGGCGACGAAGAGTCCGCCGATGATCGCAAGCACGATTTCGTGCCGCGTGATGACGGCGACGGTGCCGAGCAGCGCGCCGCATGCGAGCGCGCCGGTGTCGCCCATGAAGATCATGGCGGGCGGCGCGTTGAACCAGAGGAAGCCGAGGCTCGCGCCGACGAGCGCCGAACACAGCACGGCGAGTTCGCCCGCGCCGCTGACATAGTGAATCTGGAGATACTCGGCGAAGACGGCGTTGCCGGTGAGGTATGCGATGGCGGCGAAACATGCGGCGGCGATCATGACGGGCACGATTGCGAGTCCGTCGAGTCCGTCGGTGAGGTTGACGGCGTTGGCGGCGCCGGCGACGACGGGAATCGCGAAGGCGGCGAACAGCACCGGCCCCAGATACAGCAGCGCGTTTTTAAAGACGGGAAAGGCGAGCGTGTATGCGAGTTCGTCGGGCCCGATGACGGCGACGGCGACGGCGGCGACGATCACGATAACCGCCTCAACGGAGAGCCGCAGTCTGCCCGGCACTCCCTGCCCGGCGTGCGCGCGCGTGACCTTGAGGTAGTCGTCCAGCAGGCCGATGGCGCCGAACGAGAGCGTGACGGCGATGGCGATCCAGATATACGGGTTGGTGAGGTCTGCCCAGAGCAGAGTGGCGCTGCCGAGCGAGAGCAGGATGAGCGCGCCGCCCATTGTCGGCGTGCCGCGTTTGGAGCGCAGGTGTGTTTCGGGTCCGTCTTCGCGGATGGGCTGTCCGTTGCCCTGTTTATTTTTGAGCCAGAGGATGAGCCGGTCGCCGACGGCGAAACTGATGACGAGCGCGGTGAGGATGGCGAGTCCGCTGCGAAACGACAGATAGCGAAAGACATTGAAGACCGACACGGAGTCGGCGAGCGAGGTGAAGAGGTGGTAGAGCATCGCGTTTTATTTTTCGGCAGCGGTGTTGACGAGGGAGACGACAAAGGCGTCAAGTTTCGCGGCGCGTGATCCTTTGACGAGAATGAGGTTATGATTGCGCGCGATGTCGCCGGGGCTGAGGTTGAGGGACTTGAGACTTTCCGCCCACCGGACTTTGATGTCGCGGTTGCGGGAGAGACTTTTCGCCACGGGCTGGATTTCCCTGCCGACAAGAAAGAGCCGCGTAATCTTCGCGTTAAGAATGTGCGGCACGAGGCCGAGGTGCAGTTCTTCGCTCTGCGCGCCGAGTTCGCCCATATCGGCGAGGACGGCTATGCGCTCGGCGCCGGGCGCGAGTCTGGCGCCGCCGACGAGCGAAAGCGCGGCGGCGACGGACTCGGGGTTCGCGTTATAGGAGTCATCAACGACCCACGCGCCGCGGACGCGAATGATGTTGCCGCGTCCGTCGGGCGGCTGGTATTCGCGCAGGTCTTGGGCGGCGGCGGCGGTGTCGGCGCCGAGGAGTTTCGCGACGAGCAGCGCGCCGATGGCGAGTTCGGCGTGATGCGGCGCGGGGGTGCGGAGTTGAAAGCGCACACTTTGACCCGTCACATCGGCGGTGACGGTGACGCTGTTCGGGAGGGGCTGGCTTTCCGTCGGCGTTTCGGGTGTGACGGAGATGAGTTTCGCGTCTGTATTTTCGCCGCGCCCGTAGGAATGAATTTTGACGCCGGCGTTTTCGGCGGCGGCGGCGACGGCGCCGAGTTCCCGCGCCGACTCGTGGACAACGGCGACGCCTTCGCTGTCCAGTTGCGCGATGAGAGCGGCTTTTTCTGCGGCGAGTTCGTTGCGCGAATTAAAATGTCCGATGTGGGCGCTGCCGACCGAGGTCAGCACGGCGAGGCGCGGCTTGACGAGTTCGGCGAGTTCGCGGATTTCGCCGGGGTGGTTGGTGCCGACTTCAAGCACGGCGAATTTCGCGCCGCGTTTCATCTGCGCGAGCGTGAGCGAGACGCCGACCTTGTTGTTGTAACTCCGAATGCTCGCGTGGACGCTGCCGGCGCCGCCGAGCGCGAGGCTGACGAGTTTCCGCATTGAAGTTTTGCCGTTTGAGCCTGTGACGGCGATGCGGCTGGCGTTGCCGGTGTCGCGGGCGTATTCGGCGAGCGCGGCGAGGCCGAGGTGTCCGCTGCGGACTTGAAAGACGGGAATTTTGCGCGCGATTTCGGGCGGAGCATTTTCGGCGATGGCGGCGGCGGCGAGTTTATCGGCGACCTGCGGCAGGAAGTCGCCGCCGTTGAAGTTCGGCCCTTTGAGGGCGACGAAGATTTCGTTTTGTCTGAGGGTGCGCGAGTCTATTGAGACGCCCGAGGCTTCCCAGGCGAGATTTTCGGGCGCGGCGACGAGTTGGCTGCCGAGCGCGGCGGCGATTTCGTGTCCGTGCCAGTTCATTTTGCGAGGGCGTTGTTGAGGGTGTCCGCGTCCGAGAGCGGGATTTCGGAGTCGTTGATGTGCTGTGTGGTTTCGTGTCCTTTGCCGGTGACGACGAGCGTGTCGCCGGCTTTCATCGCGCTGACGGCGGACTCAATGGCGGCTTCGCGTCCGCGGGAGACATTAACGGCGGCGGCGTTCTCGCGTTCTGTTCCTCTGAGAATTTCGGCGCGAATGTCGGCGGGATTTTCGCCGCGCGGGTTATCGTCGGTGATGACGACGGTGTCGGCGAGTGTCGCGGCGATTTTTCCCATTGGCGCGCGCTTGTGCTGATCTCTGTCTCCGCCGGCGCCGAGGACGATAATCAGTCTGCCCTGCGTGTTGAGCGCGCGGCGGCGTTCGCGCAGCGCGTGAAGGACGCCGGCGACAGCGTCGGGCGTGTGCGCGAAGTCAACGAAGAATTCGCAGTCCTTTAACCTGTGTGACGGCGGCGGCGTGATGCGCTGCAGTCTGCCGGGAATGGCGCTGACGGACTCGGCGGCGCGCATGAGTTTCGGCGTCGCCTCGCTGTCGTTGATGACGCAGGAGGACAAGAGAAGCGCGGCGAGAAGGTTTTCCGCCTGAAAGCGCGCGTAGAAGGGGACATTAACAGAGCGCGTGTGTTTTCCGATCTGGAGAACAACGGATGCGCCGTCGCGGGTGTGGTGGAATTCTTTAATTTGATTGGGGACAATAAAGGTGTCGCCAACATTAACGGGGACATTAACGGTGTCGCCGTTGTCGGGTGCGGTGGAGACATTAACGGCGCCGCCGTTGTTGTCGTCAGAGACAATAAAGGTGTCGCCGTTATTGGTCTGGTAACGGACGATTGACACATCGGGTCTTTCGGCGGAGAGGAGAGCGGCGACTTTGGCGGCGCCGTCGCATCCGTCGCAAATGACAGCGGTCGCGTCCGGCGCAAGCAGTTCGGTAAAGAGCCGCGACTTCGCAAGCAGATACTCCTCCGGAGTCGGATGATAGTCGCCGTGGTCGCGTCCGATGCCCGTGAAACACGCGGCGCTGAACTTGAATCCGCTGAGCCGCTCCTGATGCAGTCCGTGCGACGACGCCTCAAGAACAACATGATCCACACCGCCGCGCTTCATCTCGGCGAGTTTCCGCGCAAGCGTGACAGGATCAGGCGTGGTGAGCGGCGAGTCGGGCGAGTCAAGTTTCGGCGAGTTGCCGAGCGTCCCGATGTATCCGACGGACGCGCCGAGCGTGTCGGCGAGCAGGTTCTGCGCGAGCGCCGCGACCGAGGTCTTGCCGTCGGTTCCGGTGACGGCGAGTTTGTGCGTCGGATGCGGCGAATGGAAACGCGCGGCGAGCGCGGCGAGATGTTTCCGGGGATTGTCGTGCGGAATGAGAACGGCATCGCGGACATGATCTCCCGCGTCGGGTCTGGCGATGACGGCGACGGCGCCGCGTCTGACAGCCTCGCTGATGTGTTCGGGGTTTGTGTGATCTGTCTGCAGGTTCGGAAGCGCGGCGAAGATGAATCCCGGCTGGACATCCCTGGTGTGAGCGGCGAGTCCTGCGATGTCGGGGTTGTGGGTGTGCATGGTGTGGGGGAGGAGTTCGCGGAGTCGCATTGCGTGTCAGGTTCCGCTGAGGACGAGTTGAATGAGCGAGGTGATGTCCGCGGGCGTTTCATCGGCGGCGGGGATGACGGTTTCATCAACGGGCTGGACGCTTAAAGTGTCGGCGATGATCGCGTCAATGGCGTCAATGGACTCATTGACGGGCGAGGCGTCGGCGGTTATCGCATCCTCCTGGACGGCCTTCGGCATTAGTGGGAGAGGATTTTCGGACTGGCGCGCTGTTGGCTCAAGCGAACCGCGCCCACTGATGCCCGCGGGCGCTGCCCGCAAAAAATTAAAATTATTAAGAGACAACGACGGTGACGGACGACCATGCAAGGTGTCCGTTTCGTTGTCCGTTGTTTTATTGTGGACGACAGACAAGGCGCCGGGTTTGTAGTCGGTCGCTTCATTGTCAATGTCATTGCTGTCAATGGTGTTGTGGACGACAGACAAGATGCCGGGGCTGTAATCCGTTGTTTCATTGTTGACGACGACAAAGGGTGCCGCGTTAACATCGGGTGTGTTCAGAAAATTAAGGGCGCCCGTGTCAAACTCCTCGCTGTCACGCGGCAGCACGCCAAGCAACGGCGCGATCCGCGCCACAAGCAGACGCGTCGCGCTCGCCGCGACCCAGCCGCCCGTCGCGAAACCGAAACTGTCCTCGCTCGGCACCGGATTCTCCACCATCATAAAAGTCACATACCGCGGCGCATCCATCGGAAACGCCGCGACAAAAGACGCGATGCGAAGATTGTCGTCATAGCCGCCGCTCGGCGAAACCTGATTGGCAGTCCCCGTCTTGCCGCCGACAAGATACCCGTCCGCGTCCGCCTTGCGCCCCGTTCCCTCAAGCACGACGAGCCGCAACAAACGCCGCATCACCGCCGAAGTCTCCGCCGACAGCACCCGCGCGCCCGGCGCCGCGCCGCCCTTAAGCAATGTCGGCGACGGCAGCACTCCGCCGTTCACGACCGCCGCGAAGGCGCGAACAATATGCACAGGCGACACCGCGATCCCGTGCCCGTAAGACGCCGTGACCGATTCAGTCGGCCCCCACTTCGCGGGCATCTGCGGCAGTCCGCGCTCGCCGAGTTCCAGCGGCGCGATTTCGGCCATGCCGAGTCTGTGGAAGCCGTCCCTGAGCGACGGCGCGCCGATGCGGCGCATCACCTTCGCCGTCGTCACATTGGACGAATGAATCATCCCCTCCGCGAATTTCACATTCGCATGTTTCGGACGATAATCCGTGATCGTGTATCCCGGAATCCGCATCGGCGAAGTTGAATAACGCGAAGCGAAGAGCGCGCTCCACTCGCCGCGCGGCGTCGCCTCCATCACGGTCGCGTAGGTGAGCGGCTTGAGAACGGAGCCGAACTCGTAGACGCCGAGCGTGGCGCGATTAAAACGATTTTCCTCGTTAAGCATCTCGCGCCGGTCGGGATGAAAATTCGGCAGCGAAGCGATAGCGAGAATTTCGCCGCTGTTCGCGTCCATCACGACGCCGGCGGCGCCCTTGCCCTGGAATTTCGTCATCGTGGCGTGAAGTTCTTCCTCCAGCGCATGCTGAACGCGCAGATCCAGCGACAGCGCGACAGGCGCGATCTCCTCACCCGATCCCCTGCCCTCTTCCGCGCGCGCCGACGCGAGCCGTTCCATTCCGGCGAGGCCGCGGCCGTCAATGTCGGTGAAGCCGGTGACATGCGACGCGAGACTTCCGAGCGGATGACTGCGCCGTTTCGTCGCCATCATTTCCACGCCGACGACGCCGCGCTTCATCACGGCGCGCGCCTCGCGGGGCGAAATATACCGCGCGACCCAGACGAACGGCTCGTCGTTGTCGGCGGCGTTCTGGAACGCGGCGGCGAGTTCAACGGGACTGGCGTCCTCAATCGCCGACGCGAGCAGTCGCGCGGCGCGGCGCGGGTTCCGCATTTCCTTCGGACGCGCGTACGGCGAATACGCGGGCAGATCCATTGCGAGGATTTCGCCGTGCCTGTCGGTGATGACGGGTTTTTCGGCGGCGTCGGCGATTGCGCGGATGGGGTGCGGCAGTTTCGCGCTGTCGTTGTCCCACGGAGCCATGACGGCGCCGAGTCTGAAGATGATGGTCGCGAAGCCGCAGCAGACGAGCACGAGGCAGACGAGGATTCTGAGATTTCTGCGCTCCATCGGGTCGGCGCCGGAGTTCTGGCACGAGCGGTGACGGTGCAGCCGCCGCATCGCGCCGGTGTGCGAGAGGAGGTCGCGTCCGAGCAGAAAGTCGGGAGACGGCGAAGGCGTGTTCGGCATTGTTATCGCGGCGCGGTTTCGGGGTTGATGACGAAGGGTGTTTCTTCGGCGATGAAGCGGTCGAGCGAGTAGATCGCGTCCGGCTCGGCGGGCTGACTGCGGAGATGCCGCCGCGCGAGGTCTTCAATGCGTTCGGGCCGCGTGAGATACGCGATCTCAACCTTAAGCACATTGATGGAGTCGCGCTCTTCGTTCTGCAGGGCGAGCAACTGCTGTTCGCGCTGCCGCAGTTCGCGCATTTCGTGTTTGGTGACGACGAGCAGGGCGAAGACGCCGATGACGGCGCCGACGAGCGAGAGCGTGACGACGGCGAGGCAGAGTGTTTCCAGCCGTCTCTTGAGGGGGATGGCGTTCATGCTGCTGATTTCCACCAGATATTTTTCGGGCGTGGCGCGGCGGTTCTGCGGGCGGCGCGGAGTCTTGCGGAGCGGGCGCGGGGGTTGCGCGCGCACTCCTGCGCTGACGGACGCGCGAGCGACTGCGTCGGCGCGAACGGAGCGGCGACTTCGTTTGATTCAACGGCTTCGTTGACGGCGCCGATTTTTTTCGCGGCGAAGGCGTGCTTGACGACACGATCCTCCAGCGAGTGAAAGGAGATGATGACGCAGCGCCCGTCTTGAGCGAGGATGCGGGCGGCTGTGAGGAGGGCGGCTTCCAGTTCGGCGGCTTCGTCGTTGATGTGTCTTCTGAGCGCCTGGAAGATTCTGGCGAGTTGCTTGCGGAGTTTCGGGCCCTTGGCGTTTGTGGCGTTTTCGGCGATGCGGCTGAGTTCCGAAGTTGTGCGTACGGGCGCGGCGGAGTTGACGATGGCGCGGGCGATGCGCTGGGCGTGCGGTTCTTCGCCTTCCAGGGCGAGGATTTCGGCGAGACTTTTGTGATCAATGGCGGCGAGGAGGTCGGCGACGGACTCGGCACCCTGCGGACTCTGGGCGCCGTCCATTGACATATCTAAGGGCGCGTTGTGCTGGAACGAGAATCCGCGGGAGTGGTCGTCCAGTTGGATGGAGGAGAGACCGAGGTCCAGGGTGATGCCGTCGACGGGATCGGGGTTGATTTTGCGGAGTTCGTTTTCCATCTGACTGAACCGGGCGCGGACGAACTGGAATCTGGGCCCGAAGTCGCTGGCGAGTGAGTCGGCGTGGGGTGTGACGGCGGGGTCTCTGTCGAAGGCGATGACGCGGCAGTCGTGCGACTGGAGAATGGCGCGGGAGTGTCCGCCGCCGCCGAGGGTGGCGTCAATGTAGAGGCCGTGCGGCTTGGGCTGGAGTGCGCCGAGCATTTGCGTGGTCATCACGGGGATGTGCGCCGGCGCGGCGTTGTTGTTTGTCATTGTTTCGCCCCGCTTTTGAGCGCCGATGACGGACGACCATGAAAGGCGTCCCCCGTGGCACGTCCCTTGGCATTAGTGGGCGAGGTGTCATTGACTGTTAACGGTGTCGGCTCAAGCGAGCCGCACCCACTGATGCCTGTCGGCGCTGCCGACAAAAAATTAAAATTGTTAAAGGACAATGACGGTGACGGACGACCATGAAAGGTGTCCCCCGTGGCGTGGCCTGTGGCATTAGTGGGCGAGGCGCCATTGACCTTTAACAATGACAGTGACGGACGACCGCGCAGGTGTCCGTTGTCGCGGGTCGCGTCTGTGACGACAGAGGAGGCGGGCGGTGTCGTCATTCCGATTTACCCTGACCGTCTCTCCGCGCGGAAGCGAGCGAGATGGTGATGTTGCCCTTCTCCGTGATCTTCGCGACAACACCGAGGTGCTTCTGGTAGAGGTTCGGATCCCAGATACGGAACCTGTCGCCGAGTCCGACGAAAACGACATCGCTGCGGATGCCGGCTTTTTTGAGGAGCCGTTCCGGGAGTTGAACGCGTCCGCCGCTGTCCCACGAGAGGTTTGCGGCGCCGCTGAGAATGGACATCACGGCTTCGTATTCGGGCGAATACATTTCGTACTGCTCGCGCAGCGCGTTGAAGGAGTCGTTGAGCGTGCGCAGACTGACGCCTTCGAGCGCGGTCTGATTGATATCGGGATAGCAGACGAGTCCGGGCTGCCCGTCCTGACTGAGGGGCTGCCTGAAGGCGGCGGGCACGAGCACGCGACCTTTGGAGTCGATTCGGTTCTCGAATGTACCGAGGAAGAGCGATTGCACTTTCAGCGACCCCCTGCTGTGTTCTCCTGCCTGTCCTTGTGCCTGGGCTTTTTGGGCTTGGGCTGTAGAATCGGCGCCTGGCGTATGCCTGTGGCTAAGGGAGGAGGAGGGCCATCAGGCTCGCCAGGCGCCGGACCCATGTCCTGGAGGAGAAAGCCACGAAGTGGGCGGACATGGGTTTCAGTGGTATTTATTGGGAATTAGTGGGATGATGTCAAACCCCTTTTGAGGCTCTGCCGATGGACTGCGATCGGGGGGGATGCGAGTGTTTAACTGGTGTTTTTGTGATGTTCTATGTGTGTGCTTATTGTGTGACGACATATGGGGTGTGTTGTGAGTGGAAATACAAGGGAATTTTTTTTAATTTTTTTTGGGAATCGGGGCGGACTGGGGTTGATTTGGGAAGGATTCGGGAAGCGTCTTTTGGAGCGGGTGTGACTGGACAGCCTGAGGTGCTTATATAGTGTGGAATTCTGGTGTTTGTGTGTGATGTGTTATTGTTGCGAATCTGGTTATATTTTGTGTGGTGGGGTGCCGGAGTGGTCGAACGGGGCGGTCTCGAAAACCGTTGTGCCTTTTGGGCACCGTGGGTTCGAATCCCACCCCCACCGCCGATTTTGGTATTTTGGAGTTGTGGCGGCGTTTGATCCACTGGACGCATTGACCCTGCCGCCTTTTTGTCCTTTTTGGACACCTCATGGCGCGATTTTTGGCATTAGTGAAACTTTGACTAAGACATTCACGGTGTCGGCTCAAGCGAGCGGTGTCCACTGATGCCTGCGGGCGCTGCCCGCGAAATTAAATTTTTATTTCTAAGAAATTGGACTTGTAACGGATTTATATATTGAGGGACGACACACACAAAAGAAGAGACGGGGCGCGGACGGCTGCCCAAAGGGCGCCGTCCGCGCCCCGCCCCCATAATCAGCCGACAATTACGCGACATGAAAACACGGACGCCCCGCCCAATATAACTATTTAAAAAAAAG
>JALCBB010000030.1 GCA_028066985.1 Alphaproteobacteria bacterium | reverse complement strand
ATCTGCTGGCATCGCTCGCTTGAGCCAGCATCGTGAATGTCTTAGTCCAACGCCCACTAATGCCAAATGCTGAACGCCGATTTTTAATTGACCCCTTAAATAGTCCAATTAATCTTTAATTTATTTTTTTGCAGGCAGCGCCTGCGGGCATCAGTTGGTGCTGTTCGCTTGAGCGGCTATCGTGAATGTCTTAGTCACACGCCCACTAATGCCTGAGGCCGTGCCATGGAATTTTATTCCGTCAGGCGGCGCCAGCGGCGGCCGTCGCGCGACAACAACGCGTCCGCCTCCCCGGGACCCTCGCTCCCCGGCTCGTACAACGGCGGCGCACCCTCCCACCCCGCCAGTATCGGATCAATCCACGACCACGCCGCGTCCAGTTCGTCATAACGCATAAATAAAGTCTGGTTGCCCCGAATCACATCCATCAGCAGACGCTCATACGCGTCCGGCATCGCCACCTCAGGACCCAAAGCCTCCGCGAAAGTCATGTCCAGCGGCACCTCCGTCAATCGCAACCCCCCCGGACCAGGCTCCTTGATCGTCATCCGCAAAGTAATCGCCTCGTCAGGCTGCAACCGCATGATCAACGCATTGCCCCGTAAATCAGAATGACGCTCCTCGCCGAAAATAGAATGAGGCACATCACGAAACACCACCGCCACCTCCGATACACGCCGCGCCAGACGCTTGCCCGTCCGCAGATAAAACGGCGTCCCCGACCAGCGCGCGTTGCGAACCTCCGCGCGCAACGCCGCGAATGTCTCGGTGCGGCTCTCCAAATTGCCCGCATCCTCGCGATAACCCGCATACTGACCGCGCGCCGTCTCCGTCGCCGTCGCCGCGCCCGCTATCGGCGCCAGCGCCTGAATCACCTTGCGCTTCTCGTCACGGATGGCGTCCGCCTCAAAACGCGCCGGCGGCTCCATCGCCGTCAGACACAGCAACTGCAAAAGATGATTCTGAACCATGTCGCGCAAGGCGCCCGTGCCTTCATAATAGTCGCGTCCCTCAAGACCGACCGTCTCGGCGACCGAAATCTGCACATGATCAATGCTGCGCGCGCTCCACAACGGCTCCAGCAAGGCGTTCGCAAAACGCAGCACCATCAGATTCTGAACCGTCTCCTTGCCGAGATAATGATCAATGCGGTAAATCTGCGACTCCTCAAAACCCGCGCGCAGCGAGTCGTTCACCGCGCCCGCGCTCGCGCGATCATGACCGAGCGGCTTCTCCACCACGATGCGCGCGCCGCCGTCAGCGAGTCCGTTCGCCGCGAGCGCGCCGCCGATCACCCCGAACAACTCCGGCGCCACCGACAGATAAAACGCCCGCACCCGCGAACCCGCCTCCCCGAGACGCGCGCCCAGTGAAGACCACGCCGCCGCGTCACGGACATCCATCGCCGCGAAGTCCAGCCGCGCCAGAAAGTCCGCGTCAATCTCGTCCGCCGCCGGAGCGAACTCCTCAAGGGCGCGGCGCGCGAAGTCGCGGAAGGCGTCCGCCGCCGGCGTCTCCGCCGCCGCGCCCGGAACGCCGCGCGCCACGCCCACGACACGCGCCGTCGGCGGCATCTGTCCGGCGCGCCAGCGCATATACAGCGCCGGCAGCAGTCGCCGCCGCACGAGATCGCCCGTCGCTCCGAAGACCACGAGATCAAAAGGCGCGACCGGAATCGTGCGCGCGACCATCACTCGGTCTCCGATGTTGTTGTCATTGTCGTCACCTTAAGCGTTTCCGGTGGGCGAGCAGATGATGCAGATCATCCGTATCGGCACCTGGACGAATTCTTCGGGGCCGTGCGGGGTGTCGCCTTCAAAGAAGAGCGAGTCTCCCTCCTTCATTCGGTAGCTCCGCGTTCCGTGACGATACACCAGTTCGCCGCCGAGGATGTAGAAAAACTCCAGGCCCGGATGCTGAAACAGGGTGAACTCCGAGGAGTGCGCGCTGAACTCCACCATATACGACTCCACGAGGACGGTGCCGCGGTGTCCGTGTCCGAGCGACAGGTATCGGTGTCCGCTGCCGGAGCCGCGGCGTTCTATTTCCAGGCCGCGTCCCTGCTCCACGAAGGTCGCTTCCGAGCCGCCTTCGTAGCTCATGAAGAGGGTTGTGATCGGCACCTGCAGCGCTTCGGCGAGCGCGCGCAGCGACGACAGCGACGGCGAGGTCGTGCCGTTTTCTATTTTGGAGAGCATGCCCGTCGACATTCCGGCGGCGTTGGCGAGTTTGGAGATGGTCAGGTTCAGGGCTTCGCGCTGGCGGCGCACTTCGTAGCCGATGGAGCCTTCAAGGTGTCGGCGGTTCGGCGAGAGGGTTTGCGCGCCGTGTGACATGGCGGCGCGTTCTATCCAGCGTCCGGTGCGCGAGCCGAGGTCTGCCTTGAGGTTGCCGCGTGCGGTTCTTCGGGGAGGGGGCATGGGTTTGTCGGGGTGTTCTTACTGTGAGTATATCAATTTTCCTATGAAAAAATTTACAGAAAAACAACGGATTACAGGGACATATTGACAAAAATGCGCTGAAATCAGTGTGTTGCTCGTCCTTTTTTAATTTTTTGCAGGCAGCGCCTGCGGGCATCAGTGGGTGCTGTTCGCTTGAGCGGCGACCTTAAAGGTCTAAATGCCTCGCCCACTAATGCCAAAAACCTGGCGCCGACTGCCCCGCCGTGATGGTCGCCTGTCTCCTTCGCCCGCTAATGCCAGAGGCGGCACGATGAAAAGTCCCGTAGGAGCAAGCCTTTCCACCAGTGAGCGCGGACTTTGCACTCGCCGTGTCCGCCGCTCCTGCTGGCGACACCAACTGACGCCCGCGGGCGCTGCCCGCAAAAAAATTAAAAAATTTTCTGCTGTTTAACGGAAAAAACCCGCCATTTCCCCATAAATATCAATAAAATCAATCCGTTATCACAAATCACTCCATTTAATTCACCCTATTGACAAAAAGTTTCCTGTAAGGCAACTTAACCCCGGTAACACCCGAATCCCCCAGCCCAAGCCGAAAAGGACACCCCCGCAAGTGGACTCCAATATCACAGCCCTCACAACCCTCTTCACCGAATTCTACTACTGGGTCACGGTCGTCTTCATGTTCTTCATCCATGTCGGCTTCTGCGTCTACGAGGTCGGCGTCTCCAGAAGACGCAACCACATCCACACCCTGATGAAGAACACGATGCTCATCCCGCTCGTCACGATCACCTTCTTCTTCTTCGGCTGGTGGATCTACTTCGCCCTCCCCAACGGTCCCTTCATCACCGGCGGCATCAACTTTGAGGGAGCCAAAGCCGCGCGCCCCTGGGATCCCGCGATGGGTCCGAATCTTCAGGATCACATCAACGGCGTTTTCTGGGCCGCCTTTGTCCTCTTCGCGTGGACAGCCGCCTCCATTGTTTCGGGCAGCACGATCGAGCGCATCCGCTCCGGCGCTTTCTGGATTTTCGCTGTGATTGTCGGCTCGGTTTCCTGGGTGGTCGCGAGTTCCTGGGGCTGGCATCCCGACGGCTGGATGGTCAAAAAACTCGGCTACCACGACGCCTACTGCTCCGGCGTCATTCATGCGGTCGCCGGCGGCTTCGCGCTCGGCGTGCTTACGGTTCTCGGCCCGCGTCTCGCCAAATTCCGCGAGGACGGCACTCCCCGCAACATTCCGCCGCAGAACCCCTGGCTTGCGAACATCGGACTCTTTCTGCTCTTCGCCGGCTTCTGGGGTTTTTACGCCGCGTGCAACATTCCCATCATCGCCGCCGAGGAAATCGGCGGACAGATCACCGGCGTCAACTGGACCGCGACCAACATCTATTACGGTCCGACCACGCTTTCGGGGATCACCTTTAATTTTCTGATGTCGCTGTCGGGCGGAATGCTCGCGGCCTATCTCGCGTCTAAGGGCAACGCCTTCTGGACATACTCCGGCGGTCTTGCCGGACTCATCTGCGCTTCGGCGGGCAATGATCTTTATCATCCGCTGCAGTCTATGTTTATCGGCGCGTTCGGGGCGTGGGCGGCGTACCGGCTGCATGGTTTTGTCGAGCGTCGGTTCAAGATTGACGATGTTGTGGGCGCTGTCGCGGTTCACGGGTATGCGGGCTGTCTCGGACTTGTGATCGCCGGCTTCATGCTCTGGGGACAGCCCGCGGCGCCTTTTGACGGTTATGCGTCCATCAATCCGCTCGGACAGATCGCGGGCGCGGTGATTGTGTTCGGACTGCTCGGGTTTCTGCCCGGGTGGGCGAGCGCGAAGGTTTTGTCTGTGTTCGGGGTGCTTCGTGTTCCGGGCAAGATGGAACTTGAGGGGCTGGACTTCGAGAGTCAGGAGGCGCATGACGCCGCTGTCGACGAGGTTCTGAGCGCCGAGAAGACTCTTGCCGCTTCTGGCGAGGGCGAGGGCGCGGTCGCGAAGTGAGCGGACGCCTGTGTTTTCATTTTCACTCTGGCAACTGAGGAGAGACTTGTGATGGCTACCAACGGACTTCATGCGTGGGCTGTTGATCTTGCTGAGATCGGCGCCATTTATCCTTTTCAGGGGATGGAGTTTATTTTGTATCTGGCGGGGCTGGCGTTCTGGGTTTTCTGGCATGTGCGCCAGTTGCGTCACGAGACGGAAGAACTCGGCAAGGAACTTGGCGGCTGACCCCCGCCCCCTTGCCCCCCTTCCCGTGGAACGGCCTCTGGCATTAGCGGGAGTTTGACTTAGACAGTCACGATGCTGGCTCGAGCGAACTGTACCCACTGATGCCCGCGGGCGCCGCCCGCAAAAAATTAATTATAGAGACAACGAAGCACAGCCTTTGGCATTAGTGGGCGTTTGACTCAGACATTCACGGTGTCGGCTCAAGCGAACGATGCCAGCAGATGGGTGCGGGCTAGCCCGCAAAAAATAAATAATAATTTATTGACTATTTAAGGAGTCAATTAAATAAATTGTTTTTCATTAATTAAATAATAGACAATTAATGTGTTAAAAAGTGATTTGTTCTGTTACCAGTTAGACAATTAATGGTGTCAATTAAATAAATTAATTTCTTTTTAATTTAATTTTTTTTGCAGGCAGCGCCTGCGGGCATTAGTGGGCATCGCTCGCTTGAGCCGCTATAGTGAATGTCTGAGTCAAACGCCCACTAATGCCACGGGCCGCGCTTCGTTGTCTCTATAATTAATTAACGCCCACTAATGCCACGGGCCGCTCTTCGCTGTCTCCTTAACTTGAGATGTGAATATAACTGGTCTACAATCAGGCCGCAGCCAGAGACCACAAAAAAAGGAAGTCAGCGTGTCCGCAGAAAATAAACTCAGCCCCGCAATCGCCAAAGTCACCGCGCGTATCCAGGAACGCAGCCAGGACTCCCGCGACGAATACCTCAGCCGACTCGCCGAAGCCGAAAAACGCGGGCCCCGCAGACCCCACCTCCTCTGCCGCAACCTCGCCCACGTCAGCGCCGCCTCCCCCCGGAACGACAAACAGCGCATCGTCGGCGAAAACACCAGAGGCAACCTCGGCATCGTCACCGCATACAACGACATGCTCTCGGCGCATCAGCCGTTCGAAACCTACCCCGAAACCATCCGCGAAACCGCGCGCGCCGCGGGCGGCACCGCGCAGGTCGCGGGCGGCGTCCCCGCAATGTGCGACGGCGTCACCCAGAGCCAGCCCGGCATGGAACTCTCGCTCTTCTCGCGCGATGTCATCGCCCTCGCCGCCGGCGTCGGCCTCGCGCACGACTGCTTCGACGCCGCCGCGTTTCTCGGCGTCTGCGACAAGATCGTCCCCGGGCTCGTCATCGCGGCGGCGACCTTCGGACACCTGCCCGCCGTCTTCATTCCCGCGGGCCCGATGACGACAGGAATCGGCAACGCCGAACACGCCCAGGTGCGCGTGCGTTTCGCGCGCGGCGAAGTCGGACGCGAAGAACTGCTCCGCGCCGAGATGGCGGCGTACCACGGCGCCGGCACCTGCACCTTCTACGGCACCGCGAACAGCAACCAGATGCTGATGGAATTCATGGGACTCCACATGCCCGGCGCGAGTTTCGTCAATCCGGCGACGCCGCTGCGCGGCGCTCTGACGCGCGCCGCCGTGCGCCGGGTGCTGGAACTGACTCTGCGCTCGGGCTCGTATCTGCCCGCCGGACGCGTTCTGGACGCCCGCGCCTTCGTGAACGGCATCGTCGGACTGAACGCGACCGGCGGCTCGACGAATCTGGTGATGCATCTGACGGCGATGGCGCGCGCGGCGGGCGTCATTCTGACCGCGGAGGACTTCGCCGACATCTCGGCGGCGGTGCCGTTGTTGTGCAAGGTGTATCCGAACGGAGTTGCGGATGTGAATCAGTTTCATGCGGCGGGCGGACTGGGTTTTGTCATCGGCGAATTGCTGGACGCGGGTCTTCTGCATCCCGACACGGAGACGCTCGCCGGACGCGGACTGGCGCTGTACCGCCGCGAGCCGAAGGTCGGCGCCGACGGCGAACTGCGCTACGAGGACGGCGCCGCGGCGTCTCTGGACGAGAATATTGTGCGTCCGGTTTCGCGGGCGTTTTCGGCGCAGGGCGGACTGCGGTATTTGCGCGGCGATCTGGGTGACGCGGTGATCAAGGTGTCGTCGGTGAAGCCTGAGTATCGTGTGATAGAGGGTCCGGCGCGGGTGTTTCTGAGTCAGGAGGCGGTGCAGGCGGCGTTCGAGCGCGGCGAGTTGAATCGGGACTGTGTGATTGTGGTGAGTTTTCAGGGGCCGCATGCGAACGGGATGCCGGAGTTGCATGGACTGACGCCGAGTCTGAATTTGCTGCAGCAGCGCGGGCATCGTGTCGCGCTGGTGACGGACGGCCGGATGTCGGGCGCGTCCGGCGTGATTCCGGCGGCGATTCATGTGAGTCCGGAGGCGGCGCGCGGTGGTTTGATAGCGCGTTTGCGTGACGGTGATATTCTGCGTCTGGACGCGGAGGGGGGTCGTCTGGATGTTTTGGCGCCTTCGGACTGGCGCGCGCGCGCGCCGGTGCAGGCGGATTTATCGGGGCATGAGTTTGGTGTCGGACGCGAGATGTTTCGTTCATTTCGGGAGCATGTGGGCTCGGCTTCTGACGGCGCCGCGGTCGTTGTTTAGAACAAGTATCTGGCATTAGTGGGCGTTTGACTAAGACATTCACGATGTCGGCTCAAGCGAACTGTACCAACTGATGCCCGCAGGCGCTGCCTGCAAAAATTAAATTAAAAAGAAATTAATTTATTTAACTAACCCCATTAATTGTCTAACTAGTAGCAGAACACATCACTTTTTAACACATTAATTGTCTATTATTTAATTAATGAAAAACAATTTATTTTAATTGACCCCTTAAATGGTCTAATTGATTTTTAATTTATTTTTTTGCGGGCTAGCCCGCACCCATTAGTTGGCGCGGTTCGCTTGAGCGACTGTCGTGAATGTCTTAGTCAAACTCCCACTAATGCCAAGGGCGGTGCTTCGTTGTCTCTATAATTAATTAATTTTTTTAATTTATTTTTTTGCGGGCTAGCCCGCACCCATCTGCTGGCATCGCTCGCTTGAGCCAACATCGTGAATGTCTTGGTCAAACTCCCACTAATGCCAGAGGCTGGACGCCGATTTAATTGACCCCTTAAATAGTCCAATTGCTTTTTAATTTATTTTTTGCAGGCAGTGCCTGCGGGCATCAGTGGGCGTTGCTCGCTTGAGCCAGCATCGCGGCTGGTCTAAAGTCCGCGCCCACTAATGCCGGAGGCAGTGCTTCGTTGTCCCTTTAATGCCAAAGGCTGATTCTACGGAACTTTGACATCCTCCCAGGCGCCGCTCAGTACGCCGCCAGACGCGTAAATCCGATACGAACTCCGCACCTCGCCGCGTCCGAGATAACAGCCGCGCAAATGCCGCCGGCCCCCGCCAGCCTCGAACGCCGTCCGGCCATGCACCACACGATGATTGTCAAAGGTCACACACTGCCCCGCCTCCAGACGAAAGCGCAGCAGATAACGCGAGTCCTGCATCAAACGACCAAAACGCCGGAACGCCGGATAATAATCGTCCAGCAAAGACTGCGGAAGATCAAATGTGTCCGCAAGATGCTGGCTGTAAGTCACCCCGCTCACCGCGCCATCCGCGTCAACCTCAATCACACGCTGCCGCGCGCGCGTGTCATACATCTCATGCTCCTGACGAAACGGCACCAGCGTCTCGCTCAACAGCGCGAACTCGCGCGGATGCGACATCCGGAAATCCTCCGCCACCGCCGCGCCGTCCACAAACAGACTCTCGCCGCCCGAAATCACCTCGTTCGCACGACAATGCAGCAACTGAACCCCGGGCGCGAACTCCTCCGACGGCAGATCCGTATGCAACTCCAGCGCCCGGCTCGTATACGCGAGATTAATCGGATTCGCCTCGCGTCGCACATCAAAATAACGGCCGAAACAACTCGGCGTGATGTGTCCGAGACGACCCGCGAGCCGCTCAAGCGCGTCATCACTGTCAGGCAAACCCTCGACCAGAGCGATGCCGTCGCGCAGCAAAGCCTCCGCCCACTCCACAACCCCGGAACCCAGAACCGACTCAAAACTCACGCGACACATCCGCTGCAGATGATCCCCGCGCCACAAACGACGCCCGACATCGGCGGAGTCGGAATTCCCCGCGCCCCGCGCCCACCCCGCGAGCCACGACAGCGCGTAACGGCTTTCGTGTCCGTCGCCTGTCCACTCCACGACGAGGTCGTCGCCGTCAACGCGCGCGCGCGCGGCGCGGAGGTCGTCAGGCTCGGCGAGAATGTCAAAGGTGCGCTCGCGCGTCTCGGCGTCAAACGCCGTCGCGCAGTTGTCGCGCAGCCAGAAGTAGTTGAAATACGCCGCCTCGCCGTCAGGCAGACGCAGACGCAGACCTTTCTCTTCAAGCGCGATTTCGTTCATGGTGCAGTTTCCTTTTGCGTGTCGCCGTCCCTGTTGTTGTCATTCGCCGCCGCCGAGTTCGGAGAGCAGCGCCAGCGTCGCGGAATCCAGCGCGGCGGTGTCGCCGTCTTCGCCGCGCACGAGCGGCAGCAGCGCGGACGCGATCTCCTTGCCGAGTTCCACGCCCCACTGGTCAAAAGAGTTGATTCCCCAGATGCATCCGGTGACGAAGGCGCGGTGTTCAAAAAGAGCGACGAGGCGTCCGAGGGAGAAGGCGTCCAGGCGGTCGTGAAGCAGCACGCTGGACGGACGGTCGCCCTGAAGACGGCGATGCGGCGCGAGGCGGTCGGCGGTGTCGGGGTCGCTGCCGGCGGCGAGCATGATGTCGCGGACTTCTTCGGCGCTGCGTCCGAAGGCGAGGGCGCGCGTCTGCGCGAGGCAGTGCGCCTGGAGAATCTGATGATGTTCGCGCGCGCCGTCGCGGGGATGGCGGGCGAGGATCATGTCCGCGGGAACGATGTCGGTGCCCTGGTGCAGGAGCTGAAAAAACGCGTGCTGCACGCCGGTCGCGGCGCCGCCCCAGAACACGGGACTCGTGGCGCGGCGCACGGGTCTGCCTTCGCGGGTGACGGACTTGCCGTTGCTCTCCATCTCCAGCTGCTGGACATAGGCGGCGAGGTTCTCAAGCCGCTCGTCGTAGGGGACGAGCGCGACCATCGGCCATCCCATGATGTTGCGCCGCCAGACGCCGACGAGGGCGAAGAGGACGGGCAGATTTTCGTGCAGGGGCGCGGCGTGGAAGTGGTTGTCCATCGCGGCGGCGCCGCGCAGGAACTGGAGGAAGGCGTCGCGTCCGACGGCGAGGGCGAGGGCGAGGCCGGCGGCCGACCAGACGGAGTATCGTCCGCCGACCCACTCGCCGTAGTGGAAGCAGTGTTCGGGGGGAACGCCGAATTCGGCGGCGCGGGCGGGCTGTGAGGTTGTCGCGGCGAAGTGCGACTGCCAGGCGTCGGCGCCGAGGGAGTTTTCAAGCCAGCCGCGGACGGCTTGCGCGTTGGCGAGGGTTTCTTCGGTGGTGAAAGTTTTGGAGGAAACGATGACGAGGCAGCGCGCGGGATCAATGCCGATGAGGGCGTCGTGAAGGGCGGCGGGATCTATGTTGGAGACGAAGCGGATTTCGGGGCCGTCGGCGTCGGGGGAGAGGGCGCGGGTTGTCATTCGGGCGCCGAGGTCGGAGCCTCCCATGCCGATGTGGATGACCTGTGTGAAGGGTTTGCTGTCGGCGGCGGTGACGGCGCCGGATCGGATGTTGTCGGCGAAGGCGAGGAATTGTTCGCGGGAGTTGTGGATGTCATTCTGGATTTGCGGCGGGGCGAAGCGCGAGTCGCGGAGGGCGGTGTGGAGGACGGCGCGATTTTCGCTTGTGTTGACGGGTTCGCCGGCGAGCATTTTGTCGCGGTGCTCTTCTATACCGGCGGCGCGGGCGAGGGCGACGAGGTTATTGAGGGCGTCGGCGTTTAATTTTTCGCGCGAGAAGTCAAAGAGGAGGTCGTCGAGGCGGACGGAGAATTGCGCTGCTCTGTCGGGGTTTTCCGCGAAGAGCGAGCGCAGGTGGATTCGTCGCAGTTTGGCGCCTTCGCGTTCGAGCGCGCTCCATGCGGCTTCGGCTTTTGTTGCGTTTGCGGCTGTCATTGCTGTTAATTTTAGACTTGTTGGCGGCATATCTCAAGCCTTTTTTTATAGAGACAGCGAAGCGCGATCTTTGGCATTAGTAAGACTTTGACTAAGACATTCACAATAGCCGCTCAAGCGAACCGCGCCCACTGATGCCCGCAGGCGCTGCCTGCAAAAAAAATTAAATTAAAAAGAAAATAATTTATTTAATTAGACACCATTAATTGCCTGTCAATGAAAAGGCAATTGATTTAATTGACCCCATTAATTGTCTATATTAATTTTTAATTTTTTTGCGGGCTAGCCCGCACCCATCAGTGGGTGTGTTTCGCTTGAGCCGCCATCGTGAATGTCTTAGTCAAACTCCCACTAATGCCAAAGATCGCTCTTCGTCTGTCTCTTAATTAAAGCGTCACTAATGCCAAAGGTTGTTCTTCGTTGTCTCGTTAATTAATCAACTTCGGAAAAGGCGCGGCGGATGCGCTCCAGCGCCCAGTCCACCTCGTCACGCGTGATCACAAGCGGCGGCGAAAAACGAATCACATCGCCATGCGTCTCCTTCGCCAGCACACCATGCCGCCGCAACGACTCGCACCACGGCGTCGCTCCGCCCTCCCGCGAATGCAACTCCACCGCCATCATCAAACCACGCCCGCGCACCTCGCGCACCGCGTTGCTCCGCAAACCCCGCAACTCCCGCAGAAAATACTCGCCCTGCTCCGCCGCGTTCTCCACCATCCCCTCCTCGCGCAAAACCCGCAGCGCCGTCCGCGCCACCGCCGTCGCCAGCGGATTGCCGCCGAATGTAGAACCATGCTGTCCGGGCTTCAACAACGACAACACCTCCTCGCTCGCCAGCACCGCCGAAATCGGATAAAAACCCCCGCCCAGAGACTTGCCCACCGTCGTGATGTCAGCCTCAACGCCCTCATGCTCCTCCGCGAGAATGCGCCCCGTGCGGCCGAGACCCGTCTGCACCTCGTCAAGCACCAGCAGGACATTGCGCGCGTCGCATAACTCGCGCGCGCGGCGCAGAAAGCCGTCGGGCGGAATCACCACGCCGCCCTCGCCCTGAATCGGCTCCGCCAGAAACGCCACCGTGTTCGGATTTATCGCCGCCTCCAGCGCCGCCGCGTCGCCGAACGGAACACTCCGAAAACCCGGCGCGAACGGACCGAAATCCGCGCGCGAATTCGCGGACGACGAAAAACCCACAATCGCTATGGAGCGTCCGTGGAAGTTGTTGTCGCAGACGATGATCTCGGCCTTGTCCTCCGGCACGCCCTTGACGAGGTAGCCCCACTTGCGCGCGCACTTGATCGCGGTCTCCACGGCTTCGGTGCCGCTGTTCATCACGAGGACTTTGTGCGAGTTCGTGAGTTTGCAGAGGTCCTGGTAGAACGCGGCGAGGCGGTCGTCGCGGAAGGCGCGCGAGGGCAGGGTCAGTTTCGCCGACTGCTCCACGAGGGTTTCGCGGATTTTCGGATGGCAGTGTCCCTGGTTGACGGCGGAATACGCCGCGAGGCAGTCCAAATACTGGTTGCCGTGGACATCCCAGAGCCACACGCCGCTGCCGCGCGCGAGGACGACATCAAGCGGCTTGTAGTTGCCCGCGCCGAGACGCTGTTCGGTGGAGATGGTGTCGGTGTTCGCCATGTCCGCAGTATGCCCGACATCGCCGCCGCGTGCTAGCCGCGAATAACAGGATAGTGCGAACTGCCCCAGCGAAGATGCGGGTGATCCATCATGATATCAATGAAAACCGGAACCAGCGCGCTGAGAATGCGCTCGCCGTCCTGAACCTGCGGACGCCGTGTTTCGTCCGTCTTTATGTCGCGCCAGGTCGCCTCGCCGTGTATGAGCTGGTTACGCAGCACATACAGCCGGTCAAAAACCACCGACAACACCGCCACCGTGCTGTTCTGCTTTAAATACATGAACGCGCGCCGCTTGTCGCTGCGGAACTTTCGCTCCCAGTCGGCGTGTTCGGGGTCGCCGTGCTGGTGTTTCCAGAACGGCGCGAAGACGAAATGATTGTCCAGCAGCGAGCGAATGGGACCGCTGTATTTGTCCCAGATGATGTTGTAAATCCTCGGCTGCTCGCCGCCTTCGTCCAGTTTGACGACTTTTCTGAAAAACTGGCGGAACTTCCTGCGCGCGTCCGCATGCTCGGGGAGCGGGTCGTGCATTCCGTACGCCGCGTTGAAGGCGATCCAGTAGAAGACCACCGCCGCGTAGGGGTCGGGATTTGTCTTGCCGCGCTCTTCCTCGGCGCGCTCCACCCAGCTGATGGCGCGACGCATTCGGTCTCTGAAGGCATCGGGAAACTCGCCTTCGCGCTGTTTGTATTTCGCCGCCAGACTTCCGTGCGTCCGCGACTTCGCTTTCGGTCGTCCGCGCTTTGCCTGTTTCTGTTTCACGAGCCGCCGCCGGTGAAGCCGATGTCGTCGGCGTTGACGACCAGCGAGCGGTCTAACTTGCCCGCGAAAAAATCCAGGATGTTCCGCGCCGAGACCATTCCCATTCGCCGCGTGTTTTCTGTCGTCAGGCTCGCGACATGCGGCGTCAGAATCACCTGCTCCATCGCCAGAAGCGGATTGTCGGGCGCGGGCGGCTCCTGCGCGAAAACATCAAGTCCGGCGGCGGCGACGCGTCCGTCGTTGAGGGCGGCGACGAGCGCGGCCTCATCAATCACATCGCCGCGCGCCGTGTTCACCACGACAACAGGCTTGCCGAGTTGCGCGAACTCCGCCGCGCCCAGAATCGGCGCGCCGCCGCCGGGAAGATGCAGCGAGATGAAGTCCGCCGCCGCGAGTCCGTCGGCGAGATGTTCGGCGCGGCGGACGCCTTCGGGCGCGTCGTCGGGCGGCTCGGCGAGATGCGGGTCAAAGGCGACGACATTCATGCCGAAAGCGATGGCGCGGCGGGCGACTTCGCGTCCGATGCGGCCGAAGCCGATGACGAGAAGCGTCTTGCCGCGGAGTTCTGTCATATGAAAGCGCCCGCGGCTCGCCCAGTCGCCGGCGCGGAGGCGGCGCCCCGCCTCGCCGAGACGCCGCGCCGCCGCCAGCATCAGCGCGAGCGTGTGTTCGGCGACCGCGTGTGTTGATACTCCGCCGACCAGCGCGAGCGGGATGCCGCGCGCGTTCAGGGCGTTCACCGCGATGGCGTCGTAGCCGATGCCGTGACGCGACACGATTTTAAGTTGTGTCGCCTTTTCTATCATTTCCGCCGTGACTTTCTGTGTGCGCACGAGGAGCGCGTCGGCGGTGTACAGACTCGGGACGAGAGAATCTTCGCAGGATTCAAACTCCACCCCTCCGGCGTCGCGCAGGAGGGCGAGGCCGTCTTCGTGAATCGCCCCTCCGACAAGAACTTTCATCGTCATCGTCACAGACGCCCCTTAACGCGACACCGTGATGGTCGTCTCTCTCTTAACAAGAGAAACAAAATTTAATTTTTGTCGGCAGCGCCGACAGGCATCAGCGGGCATCGCTCGCTTGAGCCGCGACCTTAAGAGTCTAAAAGCCCCGCCCACTAATGCCGGAGACCGCACGCCGATTGACCCGCCGTGATGGTCGTCGTCTCTGTCTATTAATGACAAAGAAACAATTTTAATTTTTTGCGGGCAGCGCCCGCGGGCATCAGTTGGCGCGGCTCGCTTGAGCCGACACCGTGACTGTCTTAGTCCAACGCCCACTAATGCCAAAGACCTGCCGCCGTTGTCGTCCGTCACCGTCACCGTCACCGTTCCCCCTTTAATAAGACTGCTCGCGGCTCTTTCCGCCGTCACGACCCGTAAGCCCCGCTATCCGCTCGCGCGCCGCCCCCGCTCCAGCCGCCAGATAACGACCATCACCGCTCACCGTCACAAAATTAAATCCCCACCCGACCGCCTTCGCCCCGTACTCCGGCGAACCACAATGCAAACCCGAACGAATCCCCGCACCCTTCGCCGCCGCCAGAATCGTCTGAATCGCCTCCACCACCTCAGGCTCCTCTCTGTCAAAGCCGGGACCCAACCGACCCTCCGTGATCCCCAGCGTCAAATCCGCCGGGCCAATATAAACACCGTCCAGCCCCGGCGTCGTCACAATCTCCTCCAGATTCCGCATCGCCGGCGCCGTCTCTATCATCGCGATCGCCAAAACCTCGCCGTTCGCCTCCGCCGCATACCCCGCGCCGCCCGAAATCGCCGCGCGCGTCGGCCCGAAACTCCGCGTCCCCAACGGCGGATAGCGCATATACGAAACAAACTCCTCCGCCTCCGCGCGCGAATTCACCATCGGACAAATCACCCCGTACACCCCCGCGTCCAGCATCTTCATAATGATCCCAGGCTCGCGCCACGGAACCCGCGCCAAAGGCACCACGCCGCTCGCCCGCATCGCCTGCAGCATCGGCACCGCCGTGTCGTAATGCAACACACCGTGCTGAAGGTCCAGAGTGAGACTGTCAAAACCCTGCTCCGCCATGATCTCCGCGCTGAAGGCGCTCGGAATCGTCAGCCAGGAATTGAAAGTCGGAACGCCGTCCGCCCAGAGTCGCTTGAGCCGGTTTTTAATCACAGCGGAATCCCTCCCTCAGAAAGCGACCTGCGCCAGTTTCGTTTCCATGTGATCCAGGAGCGCCTCGCGGCCGCCCTCGCGTCCCATGCCCGAAAACTTCGTGCCGCCGAACGGCGCCTCCGCGCACGCCAGCGCGGCGCTGTTCACGCCGACCATGCCGCTGTGCAGCGCCTCCACGACCTCGCGCGCGCGGCCGGGACTGCGCGTGAACGCGTACGCCGCCAGACCGACATCGGAATCGTTGGCGCGGCGGTAGGCGTCCTCGGCGTCCGCGAAGGGCGTGACCGCCGCGACCGGCGAGAAATTTTCCTCGGCGAGAACGCGCGCCGAATCCGGCGCGTCCGAAATGACGGTCGGCTCAAAGAAGTGTCCGGCGTTGAAGCCCGACGCGCGTCCGCCGCCGCAGCGCACCTTGGCGCCCGCCGCGAGCGCGTCGGCGACGACCGACTCGGTTTCCTCAAGACGCCGCGCCTTGATGAGCGGCCCCATCTGCACCGACTCGTCCATGCCGTCGCCGAGTTTCAGCGCCTTCGCGCGCGCGACAAGTCCGGCGACAAAGTCGTCGTGCAGACTCTCGTGGACATACAGCCGGTCGGGCGCGACGCAGACCTGTCCGGCGTTGGCGAACTTGGCGGCGGCGGTCGTGTTCAGCGCCGTCTCAAGGTCGGCGTCCTCAAAGACGATGAGCGGCGCGTTGCCGCCGAGTTCCATGGACGCCTTCTTCACGGTCGCCGCCGCGTCGCGGAGCATCTGCTGTCCGACGCGGGTGGAGCCGGTCAGCGACACCTTGCGGACGACCGGCGATTCCATGAGCGGGGCGTAGGTCGCGTCGGTCGCGCCGACGACAAGGTTGACGAGTCCGTCGGGGACGCCGGCGGCGCGGATGCAGTCTATGAGAATCATCGCGCTGCCCGGCGTCTGGCTTGAGGGACGCAGGACGATCGCGCATCCCGCCGCGAGGGCGGGCGCGATCTTGCGCGCCGGCAGGACGGCCGGAAAGTTCCACGCCGTGAACGCCGCGCAGACGCCGACCGGCTCAAGCGAGACCTCAATGCGTCCGCCGGGGGCGCGGCTTTCTATGGTCTGTCCGTGGATGCGGCGGGCTTCTTCGGCGTACCATCGGAACTGGTCTATGGAGAGGATTTCCCACTCGCGGCGCGACTGCGCGAGGGGCTTGCCGGTCTCGGCGGAGATGACGCGGACGGCTTCCTCGGCGCGGCGGGTCATTTCGTCGGCGACGGCGTGGAGGGTGTCGGCGCGCGCGAAGGCGGTTTTCTCGCGCCATTCGGACATGGCGCGGCTGGCGGCGTGGACGGCTTCTTCGGTGTCGGCGCGTGTGGCGGAGGGGGCGTCTCCGAGGGGGGTTTCGCTGACGGGGCTGTAGACGGGGGCGGTGCCGCCGTCCTGTGCGGGGCGCCACTTGCCGTTGATGAAGAGTCCGTAGTTCTGGTACATATTTGCCTCCCTGTTTTTGTGGTCGCGCCCGCTGACGGACAATCTAGCACCAATTATCTATTAATGAAAACAACCGAGAAATTACCCCCGAAGCGCGACATCTGGCATTAGTGGGAGTTTGACTAAGACATTCACGATGCCGGCTCAAGCGAACCGCACCAACTGATGCCCGCAGGCGCTGCCTGCAAAAAAAATT
>JALCBB010000192.1 GCA_028066985.1 Alphaproteobacteria bacterium | reverse complement strand
GCAACGACTCGCCGCCCATGTCCAGAATGCGGCGCCGTAAGCGTTCGCGGTGACCTTCGCTGTCAGAACGCGCCGCCTTCTTCGCCGTCTTCGCCGACTTTGACTTCGCCTTCGCCGACTTTGACTTCGCCGACACCTTCCCCGACACCTTTTTCATCGCCTTCTTCATCGTCGTCTCCCCCTTCGCCCTGGTACTTGTTCACGCGCATGCCACAGGAAGATTATACCACCACGCAAATTTATTTTTGCGGGCTAGCCCGCACCCATCTGCTGGCACCGCTCGCTTATGCCAACGCCGTGACTGTCTCGGTCAATCTCCCATTAATGCCAAATGCCGCACTTCGCCTGCTAAAAACGGCGCCTTCGTTGTCGTCCTCTTTGTCACCTTCTTCGCTGTCGCCGTCACCGGCGCCGGCGCCGTTTTCGCCTTCGCTCTCGTCTTTGACTTTGATGTCGTCATCGTCGCTCCTCCCCTCAGCCCTCCGCATACGGAGGGCAGTGCCAGCCCGCAGGCGACAAAGTAAATATCTCATAACCCGTCGCCGTGATCCCGACCGAATGCTCAAACTGCGCCGACAAAGAACGGTCGCGCGTCACCGCTGTCCAGCCGTCGGCGAGTATCTTCGCGCCCGCCCTGCCCGCGTTCAGCATCGGCTCAATCGTGAAGCACATGCCCTCCTCGAGAACCTGTCCCGCCCCCGCCTCGCCGTAATGCAAAACATTCGGAGGCATGTGAAACTCGCGGCCGAGGCCGTGTCCGCAGAATTCGCGCACGACCGAAAAGCGCTCGCTCTCCGCGCGCGTCTGAATGGCGTGACCGATGTCGCCCAGTGTCGCGCCGGGACGCAAAATCTCGATCGCCCGCATCATCGACTCGTAAGCGCAGACCGTCAGGCGGCGCGCCAGCACCGACGGCTCTCCGATGTAGAACATGCGGCTCGTGTCGCCGTGCCAGCCGTCAAGAATAACCGTGACATCAACATTCACGATGTCGCCGCGCCGCAGAACCTTGTCATCGCTCGGAATGCCGTGACAGATCACATGGTTCACCGAAGTGCAGCACGACTTCGGATAACCCTTGTAGTCCAGCGTCGCGGGAACAGCGTCATGTTCAACGATAAAATTATGACACAGGCGATCAATGTCGCCGGTCGTCATTCCCTCGGCGACGCGCGGAGTGATGAAGTCAAGCGTGCGGGCGGCGAGGTTTCCCGCCTCGCGCATCGCGGCGATCTCGTCGCCGCCGAGCAGCGTGACGCCGTTGGCGTTGATGGTTCCGCGCGCGCGTGTCATAGGGAGATTATACCACTATGCGAAAGGCGGCGGCAGTCCCGCGATGACGGCGGCGGGGACTTGCGCGAAACGCGAAACAGGCGCAGAGTCGGGAGATGCTCGGATTTTCGCTTCGGTTTTCGGCGTTTTTTGCGCGTGTTTTCGCGTTCAGCGCTGTTTTGGCTGTGTGCTGCGGCGCGACGGTCGCCGTCGCGCAGGACGCCGCCGCGCCGCCGCTCCGCATTGAGGTGCCGCGCGAGCCGCCGACCGAGGAGTCGCGTTCGCGCGCGCGCGCGCATGCCGACTGTTACGAGTGGGCGTCGGCGCGGTTGTTGAACAGCGCGCAGGCGGATGCTGATCGTGATTTGTCCAGCGTCATCGGCGGAGATTACGCGGCGCTGGACTCGTCGCTGCCGAGTTTTGTTCCGAAGACGATAGGCGAGCATTCCGAGTTTCAGGCGTGGCGGCATGAGCGGCGTTTGTCTCGTCTGATGTCGGAGTGCGTGGCGCGTTTTGACGCGGAGGCGGCGGAAGTCCGGCGGTGAGTTTTTTCGCGAGGGTTTCATGAGCGGCGACGGCGAGAGTCTGTGGGCCGGACTTGTCGTGATCGGCGACGAGGTTTTGTCGGGCCGCACGCAGGATGTGCATGTTTCGTGGTTTGCGCGGCATCTTGGCGAGCGTGGCATTCGTCTTGGCGAGGTGCGGGTCATTCGTGATGATCCCGGGGAGATTGGCGCGGCGGTGGAGGCGTTGCGGTTTCGCTATGCGTATGTATTTACGACGGGCGGCATTGGTCCGACGCATGATGATCGCACGATTGACGCGATTGGCGCGGCGCTGGGTGTGGCGGTTGTGGAGGACGAGTTGATTTTGTCGGCGTTTCGGGAGCGTTTCGGCGAGTTGACGGCGGAGCGGCGGCGGATGTCGCGGATATTGGAGGGCGGTCGATCGGTGCCGTGTTCGCTGGCGACGGCGCCGGCGATATGCTGGGGCAACATTTATATATTGGCGGGGTTTCCGCGTGTGGCGCGCGAGCAGTTGCGGGCGGTGTTGCCGGAGTTGCGGCGTGGTGCGGTGGTGTTGAGCGAGAGCAGGAGTTTGATGTTGGGGGAGTCGCGGATAGCGGGTCCTTTATCGGAGTTATCGGGTCGTCATCCTGGTGTTGAGATTGGGAGTTATCCGATGGAGCCGGAGGCTGGTGTGTATGAGACGGTGGTGGTGTTTCGCTCGGTTTCGGAGGATTTGTTGAGGGCGGCGGTTGGCGAGTTTGACGGACTTCAATTGGGGTGACGCGCCCTTCAAATTTTCCGTAGTGCGGCCTCTGGCATTAGTGGGCGTTGGACTAAGACATTCACGGTGTCGGCTCAAGCGAAACACACCCACTGATGCCCGCAGGCGCTGCCTGCAAAAAATTAAAATTAAAAGAATTAAATTTAATTTTATTGACCCCATTAATTGTCTAACTAGTAACAGAACAAATCTCTTTTTAACACATTAATTGTCTATTATTTAATTAATGAAAAACAATTTATTTAATTGACCCCTTAAATAGTCTAATTAATCTTTAATTTATTTTTTTTTGCGGGCTAGCCCGCACCCATTAGTTGGCATCGCTCGCTTGAGCCAA
>JALCBB010000191.1 GCA_028066985.1 Alphaproteobacteria bacterium | reverse complement strand
ATAAATTGTTTTTCATTAATTAAATAATAGACAATTAATGTGTTAAAAAGAGATTTATTCTGTTAATATTAATAGACAATTAATGGGGTCAATTAAATAAATTGTTTTCTTAATTACTATGTAGACAATTAATGGTGTCAAATTAAATAATGGTTATTCATTAATTATCATTAGACAATTAATGGTGTCGGGAAATAAATGTTTTTCATTAATTATTAATAGACAATTATTCTTCCTCGGTCATCGGGCTTTTGTTGGCAAGCAGTGCGCCAATACGCTCCGTCAAACCATCGCGCAACTCCTCCGTCGTCTTCCAAAACAAAAAACCCGACGGCGCGCTCTCCAAATCAAGCGAAAGCGCAGAACGCAATGCCTCGTCATCACGGCACGTCCACAACACAGGCACCCCGCAACCCGCCGCAAAACCAGCCTCAAACCACAAGCCCCCCGGCGCCATCTCGCCAGGATCTCCAGTCATCTCAACAATCACCATACGCGAACCGCGAATCGCCGCCAACGACTCGCCAACAGGACGATTGCCCAATGTCTCCCGCGGCAAACGCGCCGCGCGCAAACCGTTCGCCGACACCGCCGGCGCAATCGCCTCCTCAAACAACGCCGCGCTCCCCGCACCGCCCCACATCGCCGCAAACACCACCTCCGCCGCCGGCGCATGCAAAACCTGACGCATGCTCTCAACACGCTTCAAACCCTCGCCCTGCACCGTCGCAAACTGCTGCGGACCCTCAGCCGAAACACGACTCTCAAGATCAATGCAACTCTGCCGCTCCAGGTCGCGCAAGATAAACCACAAAGCCTTGCGATTCTTCGTCGCCGACCACGCCAGCGCGAGATTGCGGCAGTCCTCGTCAATGTGAACAGGCTGCGAAAGGTCGGCGGCGAGGGCGTCCAGCAGCAGCAGCAGCCGGTCGCCGCGCTCGCGCACCGAAAGCGCGTCTCCCGTCGCGCGCCGCGGATCAGCCGCGGCAAGATTCCGAATCTGCGACACCGTCTCGGCGGAAAACTCGGCGGTGCCGCCGCGCATCTGATTCTCAGTGACCCAGTTGGAAAGCGCGCGCCGCAAGTTCATCTTCTGCGCCGGAGTCTGTTCCTGCAGCGCGCCGCGCAGGGCGTCGGCGTCCGCGACGACAAAGGCGCCGCCCGCGCGCGGCGAGAAGAGAGTGTGCGGCGCGGCGGCGGCGTCTCCCCTGCCGGCGCGGGTGCCCCATATCGGACAGGCGGCGTCACGCGGAAAGAGGTGTTTCCAGTTGGCGAGTTGCATTGTGCGTCTGTTCCGCGCCGAGTATAGCACGGATCGCCGCCGCTTTGTGCTAGGCTCGCCCCATGCTCCTCGGACTTGTCGACCGCCACCTGCTGCGCCAGTTGACGCTGCATTTGTGTGTGATTGCGCCTGGCACGGTGGCGATTGTGTGGCTGATTCAGGCTTTGCGACTGGTTGAGGTTTCGCTTGAGCGCGGCTGGTCGGCGCTGACGGTGTTGTGGCTGTTGTTTCTGCTGGTCTGGCGTTTCGTGGACATCTTGCTGCCCTTCGCGGTTTTTGTGGCGGTGGTGGCGGTGCTGTTGTCGCTGGAGGATTCGCGGGAGATAGAGGCGGCGGCGGCGCTCGGCTACGGAATGCGCCGGCTGGTGCGGAGCGTTGTGCTGTTCGGTGTTTTGTTCGGACTTTTAGTGTGGGTGAATGCTTTGGTGGTGGCGCCTTTGGCGTTTTCGCAGTTTCTGGAGTTGCGCGAGGACCGCGGACGCGAGTTGGCGACATTATTCTTGCGTCCCGGCGATTTTCGCGAGATAACGCCTGGCGTGACATTGTGGATGCGTTCGGTTGACGGCGCCGGCGACCTTCACGATCTTGTGGTGTATGACATGCGCGGCGCCGACGAGGTGAGTGTTCTGCATGCGCGCCGCGGACGTCTGGTGGAGAGTTCGCGCGGCTATCGCCTGCTGCTTGTTGACGGCTCGCGGCATCGTGTGGATCGCGTATCGGACGGCGACGAGGTTCCGTCGGTGTACTGGGTTCGCTTCGCGCGGCATGAGTTGTTATTGGAGGATCCTGTGGATGCGGTGCGTCGGTTGCATCGTATTGAGATGTCTTTGGGGGGATTGTTTGACGCGGCGCGCGTGTCTGACATCGGCGGCGACGGTGACGGCGCCGGCGGCGATGGTGACAGCGCCGGCGGTGGTGGTTTTCTGGAGCAGTTACGGGGCGAGGAGTTGTTGCGGTCGTCGGAGCGTCTGGCGCGGCGGGGTGAATTTCTGGCTGAGGCGCATCGGCGGTTATCCATACCGTTGTGGCCTGTGGCGATGTGTTTGCTGGGCGCGGTGGCGGTATTGGGGAGGGGTCGCGGTTCGCGGCGGTTGCGGGTGAGTTTATATTTTGTGGTGGCGTTTATTTTGATGTTGTCGTCGGCGTTGTGGCAGGATGTGATGTCTGGCGCGCTTGGCGGCGTGGACGGCGGACGGGTGTGGGGCTGGGTGGTGGTTTTGTATCTGTTGCCTGTGGTGACGATAGTGCTGTGCTGGTTTCGTTTGTTGTGGCTGGATCGGGGACGGCTTTTGTTTTGAGGGCTTTGCTTGACCCTGCCGCGCGGGCGGCGCCCGCAGGCATAAGTTGGTGTTGCCAGCAGGAGCGTCTTTCGCGGCTAGTGCAAAGTCCGCTCTCACTGGTGGAAGGGTTTGCTCCCACGGGACTCTCCGAAGTGCGGCCTTTGGCATTAGTGGGAGTTTGACTAAGACATTCACGATGCTGGCTCAAGCGAGCGATGCCGGCAGATGGGTGCGGGCTAGCCCGCAAAAAAATAAATTAAAGATTAATTGAATATTAATGGATAGACGACAATAACGGTGTCAATTAAAATCGGCGTGCGGCCTCTGGCATTAGTGGGCGTGAAATTCAGA
>JALCBB010000190.1 GCA_028066985.1 Alphaproteobacteria bacterium | reverse complement strand
TTAATTTTTTTGCAGGCAGCGCCTGCGGGCATCAGTGGGTGCGGTTCGCTTGAGCCAGCATCGTGAATGTCTTAGTCAAAGTCTTACTAATGCCAAAGAATGGTTCTCCGTTGTCCCTTTAATTAATTCTGGGCGCGGCAGACCGGCAAAAATAAATAAAAACCAGCGCCCCCGCCTTCGCGATTCTCGCCCCACACCACTCCCCCATGCGCCCGCGCAACCTGCATCACACTGCTCAAACCTAAACCATAATGCTCGCCACCCCCGCCGGCGCGCTCCGTGTAAAATCGCTCGAAAATCCGCCGCTCCCGACCAGGAGCAATGCCCGCACCGCCATCCTCAACCGATATCCAATACCCCTCGCGTCCCGAAATCTCGCCCGCAAACTCCGCCGGCATCCCCCGAACCGCCGGCATCCCCTCGCTCAAAACAACCCGAACCACACCGCCGCCCGGCGAAAACGACACCGCGTTCAATACCAGATTCCGCAGACTCTCCGCAATCCGATCCCCGTCGCCAAAAATCACACAGCCGCCCTCCGGCAACTCAACAGCAAAACGCACACCCTCGCCGTCGCCGTCGCCGTCACTGTCGCCCGCGCCCGCGCCCTCCCCCGAAACCCGGCCGAGCAGATCCATCACGCCGCTCACCAGATCGCGCAACACCACCTCCTCGCGCCGCCCCGCCAGCAAGTCCGACTCAAGACGCGACGACGCCAGAATCTCCTGCATCAGCCCGTTCAGACGGCGCACATCCGTCAAAAGCAGATCACACAGCCGCGCGCGCTCCGCCTCGCCAGGACCCCGCGACAGCAAAGATGCCGCGTTCAACAACGACGCCAGCGGATTCTTCACCTCATGCGCCAGATCCGCAGTGAAATTCTCCGCCGCGCGCACGCGTCCCTCGACCGCCTCCACCATGCGCCGCAGCGCCGCCGAGAGTTCGCCGATCTCGTCCTGCCGCGCGTCATACTGCGGAATCACCGCCACGCCCCCCGCTCCCGGACGCAGCCGCTCCGCCGCCGCCGCAAGACGCCGAATCGGCATCGCGAAACGCGCGAACATCAGCACCGTCAGCATCACGCTCGCGAAGAGCGTCAGAAAACTTATCAGCGCGACATTGCGCAACTGCTCCAGAAGGAGGGCGTCCAGACTGCCGGCGCGGCGCGCGAACAACAGCACCAGCTGCGAATCGCCGACCGTCGCCACAGGCGTCGCCGCAAGCACCGCGAGGAGTCCGTCGGACGAGCGCCGCAGCCGCACGGGCGAAAAGCCGGGCAGCGCCTCCATCACCTCAAGCGGCAGGAGACGCTCGAAGGTGATCGTCGCCGGCAGATCACGCGGACGCTCGCCGAGAAAGGTGTCCAGAACATAAGTCTGCCAGGGCGACAGCGGACGGTCGGAATCGCGCTCAAGCGCCGCGCCCGCGTAAAACAGCACCGAAAAGCGTCCGGGCCCGATCAGCGCCGAAGTCGCCGCGACCTCGCCCGCCGCGCCGTCGCTGTAGAGGAACAACTGTCCGCCGTGCAGGACGCCGCGCGAAAACAGCGGCGCCAGACGCGCGCGGTCCAGACGCGGCACGCCGGTGTCGTCCACTTCCACGACATAGCGCTGGATCACGCTCGCGAGGGTTTCGGCGTGCCGCCGCGCCGAGACTTTTTCCTGCTCGGCGAGGGCGCCGCCGTAGCCTCCGAGGAAGAGAATGCCGAGAATCGGGACGATGATCGCCAGCACATTGAGCGCCAGCATCTGCCGGGCGAGGGGGGAGTCGAGCGCGCGCGGCAGTCCTCTGAATTTGTCCGCGACGCGGCGCGGGAGGGTGCGCGGCGGCGGCGGCGTCACTCTTTATTCGGGCGCCGCGCCCGTGTCGCGGAAGCGGTATCCGAGGCCGTAGAGGGTGTCTATCTGGTTGAATTCGGGGTCGGCGCCGCGCAGTTTGGCGCGCAGGCGGCGGATGTGGCTGTCTATGGTGCGTTCGTCGATGTCGCTGGCGTCGCTGTAGACGGCGCCGCGCAGGTCGGAGCGCGAGATCACCATTCCGACGTTCTGCACGAGGTGGCTGAGCATCAGGAATTCGGTGACGGTCAGGTGGATTTCCTGACCTTTCCAGCTGCAGAAGTGTCTGTCGGCGTTGAGTTCCAGGTGCGCGAGGACGCCGGCGCCGCGCGGAGCCGGAGGGGGTCGCGGGGTGTCTTCGCCGCGCTGTCCTTCGCGGCGGATGAGGGTGCGGATGCGCTCGGCGAGGAGGGCGATGGAGAAGGGTTTGGAGATGTAGTCGTCGGCGCCGGCGCGCAGTCCGAAGAGTTCGTCTACTTCGGTGTCTTTGGAGGTGAGGAAGATCACCGGCACCGACGAGTGGCGGCGGATTTCCAGCAGGACTTCGGTGCCGTCGCGGCGCGGCATTTTGATATCCAGGACGACGAGGGCGGGGTGTCTGGCGAAGAATTGGGTGAGGGCGGCTTCGCCGTCTTCGGCGAGGATGATTTCGTAGCCTTCCTGTTCCAGGATGAGGGAGAGGGAGTCGCGGAGTCCCTTGTCGTCGTCGGCGAGGAGGACGCGGGTGCGCTCGCCTGTGGCGGACGGCGCGGGGTTATTGGGTTGTGCGCTCACGGAAATTTTTGCGGTGCGTGCGGCGGATTGTCGGGCGGGCTGGCTTGATTGTTTATAGCACAGGAGCCGCCTTTTTACCAGCCGCCTGTTCATTATTAAAGAGACAACGGAGAACCAGTCTTTGGCATTAGTAAGACTTTGACTAAGACATTCACGATGCTGGCTCAAGCGAGCGATGCCAGCAGACGGGTGCGGGCTAGCCCGCAAAAAAATTAAAAAAATAATTTGACCATTTAAGGGGTCAATTAAATAAATTGTTTTCTTGTTAATTAATAGACAATTAATGGTGTCAATTAAATAAATTATTTTCTTTTTAATTTAAT
>JALCBB010000189.1 GCA_028066985.1 Alphaproteobacteria bacterium | reverse complement strand
TTTTTTAATTTTTTGCGGGCAGCGCCCGCAGGCGTCAGTGGGCATCGCTCGCTTGAGCCAACACCCCAAAAGTCTGAAATTCCCGCCCACTAATGCCAAAGATCGCTCGTCGTCCAGTTCCGATGTTTCGCGCGAAACATTTTAATAATCATTCTAAAATAAGAAAACGAAAATACAGAAAGGGCGCTCCTCCCCTCCAGGTATTTTTTTCAACTTTAACAAAAATCAGGCAGTAAGTCAATAATTATTTTTTAATTTTTTGCGGGCAGTGCCCGCACCCTTAAGTTGGCGCGGTTCGCTTGAGCCAATATCGTGAATGTCTAAATTTAACGCCCACTAATGCCAAAAATCGCACTCCGTCTGTCTCCTAATTAAAGAGACAGAGACAAAAAAATCAGGCGCCGTTAATCCAGCCCCCGACCCAAGCCTCGCCCCCCCTCACCAGTCGCCAAATAACTCAACTCCATTGCGCCAGGCAGCCTCCGCCAGCGCGTCCGCCTCCATACCACGCACTCCAGCCAGGCAACACACCGTGTGAACCACATTCGCAGGCTCGTTCACACGACCCCGTACAGGCTCCGGCGACAAATACGGCGCGTCAGTCTCAACCAATAACCGATCCAACGGCACCTCGCCCGCCAACTCGCGCAACCCCGTAGAACGCCGAAACGTCACTATCCCAGACAACGAAACATAAAAATCACAGCCCAAAGCACCCTCCAATAACTCGCGTCCGCCAGTAAAACAATGAATCACTCCCCGCAAGCCAGACCACTCCGCAATACCCTCGCGCAACATCGCCACCGTGTCTGACTCAGCATCACGGCTGTGAACCACCAGCGGCAAGCCAGTCTCTCCAGCAACCCGTATGTGATCGCTGAACACACGGCGCTGCACATCAGGCGCACTGTGATTGTAGTAATAGTCCAAACCGCTCTCGCCCACGCCAGCCACGCCGTCGCCGCACGCCGCAATGCAGTCGCGCAAAGCCTCGACTCCGCCGCCGCCCTCAGCCTCAGCCTCGTGCGGATGCACGCCCGCCGTGCAGCGCGACTTCACTCCCGCAGCCGTCGCCGCAGACGCGGCGGAACGCACGGCGTCCATGCCGCTCAATGTCGTCGCTATCGTCAGAACGCGCGACACCCCCGCCGTCCGCGCCCGCGACAAAACCGCGGCAAGGTCAGCATCGCGCGCGAGATAATCAAGATGGCAATGCGTGTCAAAAATGCGCACCTTCACTCCTCCAGGCGCGAAAAAATCGGGGAAGGTTCAGGCAGCCCCCGCGCCAGCATCGGCTCCGTCAAACCCGCGATGCCGCCAGAAACATCAGCGCCAAGTTGCGCCAGAAGCGCGTCCATGCTCGCCGGCATGAACGAATGCAGCAACACCGCCGCCGCGCGCACCGCCTCAAGCGTCACCGCCAATACGCCGCCGAGCGCAGGGTCGCCTCGCCGCGACATCTCCCACGGCGCGCGGTCGTCAAAATAACGGTTGACCGCGCCGATGTAACTCCACACCTCGTCAAGCGCAAGATGATAACGCTGCGCGTCAATGTGCGCCGTCACCCGCCCGGACAGCGCAAGCCCCGCTTGATACACCGCCTCGCCGCGTCCGCCGGCGTCAAGGACAGGCGCCTCTCCGCCAAAGTCGCGCGACACCATCTTCAACGAACGCTGCGCCAAATTGCCAACGCCGTTACTCAACTCGGCATTACATCGGCGGACGAGAGTCTCGTGTCCGATGTAGCCGTCCTGACCGAACGGCACCTCGCGCAGAAGATAATAACGGAGCGGGTCAAGTCCGTAGCGTTCCACAAGTTCGGCGGGCTTCAGCACATTGCCCTCGGACTTGCTCATCTTGCGTCCGCGATTCAAAAGCCAGCCGTGACCGAAAACGCGGCGCGGCACCTCAATGTCCGCCGCCATCAGAAACGCAGGCCAGTAGACACTGTGAAAACGCAGGATGTCCTTGCCAACCATGTGAATGTCGGCAGGCCACAGGTTTTGTTCTTCAGGCCAGCCCGTCGCGCTGAGATAATTGACAAGCGCGTCAAGCCATACATAAACCACATGCGCGGGGTCGTCAGGAACGCGGATGCCCCACGAAAAACTCGTGCGGCTCACCGAAAGGTCGTGCAATCCGCCGCTGACGAACGACATGATCTCGTTGCGGCGATGCTCCGGCGCGAGGAAGTCGGGGTTGTCGCCGTAGAAGCGCAGGAGTTTGTCCTGCCACTGCGAGAGCCTGAAGAAGTAGGAGGGTTCTTCTATCCACTGGACTTCGGCGCCTGAGGCGGCGCGGCGTTTGCCGTCTTCGCCGAGGGTCGTTTCGCTTTCGGCGTAGTAGGCTTCGTCGCGGACGGCGTACCAGCCCGCGTATTTGCCGAGGTAGATCTGGTCGTTCGCGCGCAGGCGGCGCCATACCTCGGCGACGGTGTCTTTGTGGCGGTCTTCGGTCGTGCGGATGAAGTCGTTGACCGAGTAGTTCATCAGGTGCGCGAGTTCGCGGAAGTTCTCGCTTATCTGGTCGGTGAAGGTCTGGGGGGACTGGCCGGCGGCGTCGGCGGCTTTCTGGACTTTTTCGCCGTGTTCGTCGGTGCCGGTGAGGAAGTGGACTTCGTGTCCCTGGAGGCGTTTGTATCGCGCCAGGACATCGCAGGCGAGCGAGGTGTAGGCGTGTCCGATGTGCGGCGTGTCGTTGACGTAGTAGATCGGCGTGGTGATGAAGAATTTTTTCTGCATGGCTGGATTGTAGATTAGATTTTTGCTGACCGCAACGGCGAAAACGCCGTCCGAAGCGCCACATCTGGCATTAGTAAGACTTTGACTAAGACAGTCACGATAGCGGCTCAAGCGAGCAGCGCCCACTGATGGGTGCGGGCTAGCCCGCAAAAAATAAAAAAGAATTAATTAATAATTTTATTAACCCCATTAATTGTCTAACT
>JALCBB010000188.1 GCA_028066985.1 Alphaproteobacteria bacterium | reverse complement strand
CCCTCCCTCTTGCCAAAACCCCCTTCCTGTGCCATCCTCCCCCTTGCCAAAACCCGTCTCCTGTGCCATCATAGCCCCATGACCAGCAGCATCTCCGCCACCGCCACCGCCACCGACGCCAAAATCGCCGCCGTCCGCCTCGCCGCCCACGAGGACATCTGCCGCGAACGCTACGAGCACATCGGCGAGCGCTTTGACCACATAGACCGCACCCTCGCCCGCCACGACCGCGAGTTTGAGAAGGTGTACCGCGCCTTTGAGAAGGTGGACCACAAGTTCGAGGCCCAGAATCGCAAGATTTCGGGTCTTTATGTTGCGGCCGGCTTGATATTGCTGGCGATATTCTTTGAGGTTGACATAAGCGCTGTCATTGAGTTGCTTGGCATCGTCCGCTGACCTCCCTTGCCGACCCTCACCCCTGCCGCCCGAAACTCCCACCTGCTCGGGATAAACGGCCTGTCCGCGAACACCATCAATTCTATCCTGGACAAAGCCGCCCGCGGCCCCTCTGCCGACAAACCCCTGGCGCAGAAGGTCGTTGTCAATCTCTTTTTTGAGAATTCAACCAGAACGAGAACATCTTTTGAGATCAGCGCTTTTAAACTTGGCGCTGATGTTGTCAATATCAGCACCCGCGACTCCTCCATCGCCAAGGGAGAGACCCTCCTGGACACCGCCCTCACCCTCAACGCTTACAAGCCCGCTGTTCTTATTGTCAGACATCCGAATTCCGGCGCCGTTGATCTGCTCGCGCAGAAGGTCAACTGCTCCACCATCAACGCCGGCGACGGACAGCACGAACACCCCACCCAGGCGCTCCTTGACGCCCTCACCATTCAGCAGTCTTTCGGCACTCTCCGCGGACTCAAGGTCGCGCTCTGCGGCGATGTCCTGCACAGTCGTGTCGCGCGTTCCAACTATCACCTTCTTGACACGATGGGCGCTGAAGTTCGGCTTGTCGGCCCTGACACTTTGCTGCCTTCTGCGGCCGCGATGCCCAACGCGCAGCGCCACCTCCGCCTTGAGGACGGACTCAAAAATATTGATGTCGTCATGATGCTCAGACTTCAGGTGGAGCGCATGAAGGGCAATTATTTCCCTTCCGTCCGCGAGTATTATCATTTCTGGGGACTCACGCCCGACAGACTCCGTGTCGCGAGCAAGGGCGCGCTTGTTTTGCATCCCGGCCCGATGAATCGCGGTGTTGAGATTGGCAGTGAAGTCGCCGACGACATCAAGCGCTCCGCCATTGTCAGGCAGTTGGAGAACGGCATTGCCGTCCGATGCGCGTGTCTGGAGATGGTCACGGGATCATTCACGCCGGAGCAATGACAGTCGCCGTCCCGAAAACCGCGAAACGCTCCGCGTGGACAAACGCCCGCCTCGTCTGTCCCGCGACGGGCATGGATCGCCCCGGCGCCGTCATCGTTGAGGACGGCGTCATTGCCGACATCGGCGACATCACTCCCGGCGAAAACATTCAGACTTACGACTGCAACAATCTCATTCTCACGCCTGGATTCTTTGACCTTCGCGTCCGCGCCGGCGAACCTGGCGAGCCTGAAAAGGAGGACATCTCAAGCGCCGCGCGCGCGGCTGCGAGCGGCGGCATAACTTCGCTTGCGCTCATGCCCGACACTTCACCTGTCATTGACGATGCCGGCGGACTTGCTTTCGTTTCAAACCGCGCGCGACAGGAGCGCAGCGCGAAGATTTACGCGTGGGCGTCTATCACGCGCGGCGCGAACGGCAAAGAGTTGTCGGACATCGGCCTTCTGGACGAGGTCGGCGCGATTGGCTTCACTGACGGCGACTCTCCCGTTGCCGACACTCGGCTTTTGGCGCGCGCGATGCGATATGGGAGGGCTTTCGGCGTCCTGTTCAGCGGCCGTCCGGAGGATGTATCGCTTGCGGGCGGCGGAGTGATGAACGGCGGTGATCTTTCGGGCGCGATGGGGTTGCCTGGCGTGCCGCCGATGGCTGAGTTGATAGGTTTGGAGCGTGATTTGCGACTTGTTGAGATGACGGGCGCGCGTTTTCATGTGGCGCAGGTATCTACGGCGCGCGCGGTGGAGGCGTTGCGGCTGGCGAAGTCGCGCGGGCTTTCGGTCACGGCTGACACGGCGCCGCAGTATTTTCTGAAGACGGAGCGTGAGGTTGAGGGGTATCGCACTTTTGCGCGTCTGACGCCTCCGTTGCGTTCCGAGTCTGACCGGGCGGCGGTGGAGGCGGCTGTGATTGACGGCACGATTGACGCGGTGACGAGCGCGCACACGCCGCAGGATCAGGAGTCGAAGCGTGTGCCGTTCAGCGAGGCGCGTCCTGGGATGGTGGGTTTGGAGACATTGTTCAGTTTGTCGTGGAGTTTAGTTGCGGACGGGGGGATGGGTATGTCTGCGTTGCTGGGTTGTCTGGGCTGTCGTCCGGCGGCGATTTTGGGGCAGGTGAAGTCTTTGGAGCGCGGACGGGCGGCGGACTTTGCGTTGCTGGATGTGGAGAGTCGCTGGGTGATTGACTCGGGTGAATTTCGCTCGCGTTCGCGGAATACCTTGTTTGATGGCGAGGAGGTTACGGGGCGTGTGGTGCGTACTTGGGTTGACGGCCGTGTCGTGTATAAAATTAATTAGGAGACAAACGAAGCGCGGCATTTGGCATTAGTAAGACTTTGACTAAGACATTCACGGCGTTGGCTCAAGCGAGCGATGCCAACTGATGCCCGCAGGCGCTGCCTGCAAAAAAATAAATTAAAAAGCAATTGGACTATTTAAGGGGTCAATTAAAATCGGCGTTCGGCCTTTGGCATTAGTGGGCGTTTGACTAAGACATTCACGATGTTGGCTCAAGCGAGCGATGCCAACTAATGGGTGCGGGCTAGCCCGCAAAAAAAATTAAAATTAAATAGACAATTAATGGTGTCAATTAAATCGGCGTTCAGCATTTGGCATTAGTGGGAG
>JALCBB010000187.1 GCA_028066985.1 Alphaproteobacteria bacterium | reverse complement strand
ATTTTTTGCGGGCTAGCCCGCACCCATCTGCCGGCATCGCTCGCTTGAGCCAACACCGTGAATGTCTTAGTCAAAGTCTTACTAATGCCAAATGTGGCTCTTCGGCTGTCCTTGCAAATGTAAGCGTTTTGTTCGCGCCAGATGTTCCCGATTCGCAACCACATCCCCCCAGAAATTGTGTCGGCAGTATCCAAAACACCAAAAAAAGAACAGAACTGGCACTTGGCAGCGAATCATACCCTATGTATAGAATTAACACCGATTCGCCCGAAACCCCAATGCCCCGAAATAAACGCAAAACACAGCGCAGCCACAAGCAGGAAAACAGCCGCCGCACCTTCCTGCCGCCCCGACTGCGCTCCGCCCTCCGGCAACTCGCCCTGCAACTGCTCGGCGTCGCCTGGATCATCACCGCCGCCGCCATCGCCACAGCCCTCTGGACATACAACCCCGACGACCCAAGCCTCAATGTCAGCCCCGTAGACGGACGCGAAACCACAAACGCCCTCGGCGTCATCGGCTCGTACCCCGCCGACCTCCTCATTCAAGGCTTCGGACGCGCCCTCGCCTGGCTCGCCGCCGCCGCACCCCTCGCCTTCGGACTGCGGCTCGTCCTCTGTCATCCGGTCGGACGCGCCGGCCTCCGCCTCCCCGCCCTCGTCGCCGGCGCCGCCCTCGCCGCGCTCGCCCTCCCCGCCGCCGACCCCGAAAGCGGCAGACTCGCCTCCCTCGCCGACGGCGGCTGGATCGGCGGCACGATGAACACCCTGGAAACAACGCTCGCGAATACCATCACCGATCTTGTCGCGTCCGAGGCGTGGCTGCCCTGGCTGATGTGGCTCCCCGCCTGGGGACTGCGAACCCTCGCCGCGATCGCCGCCTTCACGCTCGTCACATGGTCGCTGACACTGCCGCCGTTTAAAAGTCTGCGCTTCGCTGTCGTCGCCGCGTGGAAGGTCGCAAAATTTTCGGCGGCATGGACATGGCGCGGTCTGCGGATGCTCGTCGGAAAACCCGCCCCGCCCCGCGAGCCTTCCGAAGTTAATGTCGCCGCTCTGCGCGCGCGTCTTGTCGCCCTCCTCTCGCGGATGCGCGGCGGTGTCGCTGCTCCCTTCACCCTGATTCCGAACCTGCTCCGCGGACGCAAACTCGGCGGCAAATTCGGCGGCAAATTCGGCGACAGCCGCATTGAACCGAGTCTCGGCGGAAAAGGCGGCGGGGTTGTTGTCCCTGCGGACACGGCGACGCCCGCGACAACGCGCGCGCGCGCGAATGTTATTCATGTGGACGCCGAAACTCCCGTCTCCGCCGGCGGCAAAACATCAAAGCGCGCGGCCGGCGGCGGCTTCAGTCTGCCCGGACTCGACCTGCTCTCCGTCACGAAGCACGAGGACAGCGGCGCGCCCGACCGCGACACCATCCGCCGCAACACCGAAGACCTGGAGCGCGTCCTGCGCGAATTCGGAATTCAGGGCGAGATCGTCCGCACCCGCAGCGGGCCGATCGTGACCCGCTACGAACTCGCGCCCGCGCCCGGCATCAAGACCGGACGCGTCGTCTCGCTCGCCGACGACATCGCGCGGTCAATGTCGGCGGTGGCGGCGCGGATCGCGGTCGTGCCGGGCGAAAGCACGATCGGCATTGAACTGCCCAATAAAGCGCGCGGCATCGTCGGACTGCGCGAACTCCTGGACACCGAAGCCTACGCCGACGGCGGCGAGGGTCTGCCGATCGCGCTCGGCGTGGAAATCAGCGGCAAGCCCGTGATTCTGGATCTGGCGCGGATGCCGCATCTGCTGGTCGCCGGCACGACGGGGTCGGGGAAGTCGGTCGCGCTGCAGGGGATGCTGTTGTCGCTGTTGTATCGTCTGCCTCCGTCGGCGTGCAAGTTGATCATGGTGGATCCGAAAATGCTGGAACTGAATGTCTACGACGGGATTCCGCATCTCATCACGCCTGTCGTGACCGAGCCGAAGAAGGCGATTGTCGCGCTGAAGTGGGCCGTGCGCGAGATGGAGACTCGCAACCGCGCGATGAGCCGTCTCGGCGCGCGCAACCTGACGAGTTACAACGAGCGTCTTGAGGAACTGCGCCGCAACGGCGAGGCCGGCGGACATGTGCAGACGGGTTATGATCCGGAGACGGGGCGTCCTGTGTATGAGGAGCGCGGCGAGGACTTGTCGCCGCTGCCGTACATCGTGATTGTCGTTGACGAGATGGCCGACCTGATGATGGTCGCGGGCAAGGAGGTTGAGGGGGCGGTGCAGCGCTTGTCGCAGATGGCGCGCGCGGCGGGGATTCATCTGATCATGGCGACGCAGCGTCCGTCGGTGGATGTGATCACGGGGACGGTGAAGGCGAATTTTCCGAGTCGTTTGTCGTTTCAGGTGACCTCCAAGGTTGACAGCCGCACGATTCTGGGCGAGGGCGGCGCCGAGCAGTTGCTGGGGCAGGGCGACATGCTTTACATGTCGCATGGCGGACGGATCGCGCGGGTGCATGGTCCGTTTGTGTCGGAGCGCGAGGTTGAGCGGGTGACGCAGTTTTTGCGGCGGCAGGGTGTGCCGGAGTATGACGAGAGTGTCACGCGCGAGCCGGAGGGCGAGGATTCCGGTGTTGTTGAGGGTGATGATGGCGGTGATGATTTGTATGCGCGGGCGAAGCGTGTGGTGGTGGAGAGCGGTCGTGTTTCTACCTCGTATTTGCAGCGGCGTCTGGGGGTTGGATATAACCGGGCGGCGAATCTGGTGGAGCGTATGGAGGCGGATGGTTTTGTGTCGGCGCCGAATCCGTCTGGCCGCCGCGAGGTGTTAGGTTAACCTTCTTTGGCATTAGTGGGAGTTTGACTTAGACATTAACAGCGCTGGCTCAAGCGAGCGATGCCCGCTGATGCCCGCAGGCGCTGCCTGCAAAAAAATTAAATTAAAAAGAAAATAATTTATTTAATTGACACCATTAATAGTCA
>JALCBB010000029.1 GCA_028066985.1 Alphaproteobacteria bacterium | reverse complement strand
TCGGCTCAAGCGAGCGATGCCAGCAGATGGGTGCGGGCTAGCCCGCAAAAAAAAATTAAAAAATAATTTGACCATTTAAGAGGTCAATTAAATCAATTGCCTTTTCATTGATAGACAATAAATGGTGTCAATTAAATAAATTAATTTCTTTTTAATTTAATTTTTTTGCAGGCAGCGCCTGCGGGCATCAGTTGGTGCGATTCGCTTGAGCGGCTGTTGTGAATGTCTTAGTCAAACTCCCACTAATGCCAGAGGCCGCACTTCGCCTGTCTCTTTAATTAATTGATTTTTAATTTATTTTTGCGGGGGGCGGTTAATTATTTCGGATCAATCTTCACAACCCGCCCGGTGCGCGCAGACTTTTTAATCGCCTCGAGCACCTGCAGCGTCCGCATGCCCTCGCGCGCCGACACCAGCGGCGCAGACTCGCCGCGAATCACATCCGCGAAATGACAGATCTGCCGCCGCAGCAGGTCGTTGTCGCGGCGCTCGGCGCGCCAGTCCGCCGACAGCGGATGCCACCACCCGTCGCCGCGCCGCGCATACCGCCACAGGCGTCCGCGCGGCAGTTCCAGCGACCCGCGCGTCCCGCCGATGTAGATCGCGCTCTGCCCCGTCGGCGGATACACCGGATTCTCGCGCGCCGTCAGCTCCCAGCTCCACGGCGCCGGAATCACATCCGACGCCGTCACCGTCCCGAGCGCGCCGCCGGCGAAGCGCAGCGAGATCGCCGCGCTCTCTTCAACGGCGTTTCCGCGCACATGGTTCGCTTCAAACGCGTGCGCCGCGACGACCTCCCCGCACAGGTGCCGCACGATGTCTATGTCGTGGCTGAGGTTGATGAACACCGGCCCGCCGCCCGGCCGCGCGCGCCATTTTTGTTTGAAGTAGTCGTCGGGTTTTTTCAGCCAGAAGAACGCGTGTACCGAGACGATTTCGCCGAGCGCGCCGCTCTGTATTTTTTCCCGCGCCGCCGCGACCGCGGGATGATGGCGCCGGTAGTGTCCGACGAGCGCCGCTGTTCCCGACTCTTCGCTCGCGCGCGCGATTGAGGCGGCGGCGCGCGCGGTTGTGGCGACGGGTTTTTCTATGAGTGTGGGCAGTCCGGCGGCGAGAGTTTTGCGCGCCTGTTCGGGATGCAGTTCGTTGGGGGTGGCGAGGAGTATTCCGTCGGGTTTCGCGTTGTCGAGCAGCGCGTCGAGCGACGGATACCATTCCGCGCCGGCGTTTTCGGCGAGCGCGCGCGCGGCGGAGTCGGTGTCGGCGACGGCCGAGAGTTTCGCGGCGGGCGCGGCGCGGGCGATGGCTTTGATGTGCTGTTGTCCCGCGAGTCCGGCGCCGATGACGGCGATCCTGACGGGAGGGCGCTGGCGCGGCATCGCGGACACTCCTCAACTTAAAGTTGATAAAAACGAAGACGGCGACGGTGACAAAAAGGGCGGCAAAAACGGCGCCGGAAACGGTGACGAAAAAGACGACAAAAACGGCGCCGAAAAAGGCGGCGGAGTCAGTGACAATGACGGCGACATTGGCGGGGGCAGTAGTCTAAGAATGGGGCAGGGACGGGGACGGGAACAGGGACATTGACGGCGACGGCGGTAGTCCAAGAAGAAAGCAAAGACAACGGGGACAAGGACAGAGACATTGGCGGTGGCGATAGTCCAAGAAGAAGGCAAAGATAACAGCGACAGAAACGCCGCCGCGTCCGCGCCGCTACATCGTGCGGACGCCGATCTTCTGCCACTCGCCGCGCGAGACCATGCTCGCGGACTGCCGCACATGCCGCGCTTCGGTGCCGCGTCCGAGCGACCGCCGCGCGCAGACGGAGAGAATGTCAATGCTTGACTTCCAGAATCCAGTGTCGGGCGGCGGCAGTTGTTCGCGCAGCGACTCGTGCAGCGCGGGCAGCGCGTGGAACGGCGTCTGCGGGTAGAGGTGATGCTCGATGTGATAGTTCATGTTCGCGTAGAGGAAGCGTCCGAGGCGCGAGGTTGTGAAGGTGCGGGTGCTGTCCTGGAGGCGCGGCGTGTTTTCCTGCATTTCGGCGTGCTGGAGGATGGTGAAGAGCATCATCGCGGGCGTTCCGAGGATGCGCGGCGCGATGACGAACCACAGCAGCCAGGTCTGTCCGGCGATGACGGCGACGGCGCCGGCGATGTATGCGGCGGCGAAGATGCGCGCGTTGCGTGTGGCGACGGGCAACTGGTCGCGCGGCAGCGCGGCGCGCATGGTTTCGGAGTATCGCGCGGTCACGAGGCGCGTCAGGACTTCCCAGTGAAATTTCGCGAGTCCGATGCCGGAGGCTTCACGGAGCCATCCGCCGAGCGTCATCGGCAGACTGAAGGGGATCTGGATATCGCGCGCGGTGTTCCAGGTGTAACTGTGATGGACGGCGTGCGTGTATCGCCGGTGCAGCGGTTCTTCGCCGTAGAGGAACGCGGTGATCCAGTGGACGATTTCGTTGAGGGTGTTGTTTCTGAAGGTTGAGCCGTGCGAGGTTTCGTGGCTGAGGGCGTAGACGGGCACGGCGATGAGGATGCCGTGAATGAGCATTGCGGGCAGCATCCACGAGGTGCCGAGGGAGAGCGCGACGAGACTTCCGGTGACGGCGAGGGCGACGAGCCATTTGGCGAGGTAGATGAGTCCGTGGGAGTTGGTGCGGCGCGCGTGCTGTTTGCAGAGTTTGCGCTCCAGGCGGATCCCTGAGGAGTCGGGGTCGGTGGTGGGGACGGTGATTTCGGTCATGTTTGTTTTCGTGCCGGGTGTTGTTCTGGCTTGCCGCTGTCTTTGGCGAGTATAGCATATTGCGGGGGTGCGGGGGGTTTTATTTTCGGGGGTTCGGGGGTGTGGTAGAGTGTGGCTTGGCTTTTGGCGACCTGTGCGGAGGGTATTGAGATGACGGGCGAGGTTTTACGGATTGACTATGTGGAACTGGTGGCGGACGACTTTGCCGCGGCGCGCCATTTTTACTCGGAGGTTTTCGGGTGGGAGTTCAAGGTGTGGGGTGATGATTATGTTGAGATTTTGAATGCGGGGCTGGGGGGAGGATTTCGGCGTGGTGATCGTCCGGTGTCGGATGGTACGGTGGTGATTATTTACGCGGATGATATTGACGCGGTGGAAGTTTCTGTTAAGGAGAATGGTGGCGAGGTGATTTCGCATGAGAAATTTCCTGGCGGCCGCCGGTTTTTGTTTCGGGATCCGTGCGGCAATGTGGTTGGTGTCTGGAGGAAGGACGGATCAGTTTAATTAGGAGACAGACGAAGTGCTGTTTTTGGCATTAGTGGGAATTTGACTAAGACATTCACGATAGCCGCTCAAGCGAACAGCGCAAACTAATGGGTGCGGGCTAGCCCGCAAAAAAAAATTAAAAATAAAAAGAAATTAATTTATTTAATTGACCCCTTAAATAGTCCAATTAATAAGAGAACAATTTATTTAATTTGACCCATTAAATAGTCCAATTGCTTTTTAATTTATTTTTTTTGCAGGCAGCGCCTGCGGGCGTCAGTGGGTGCTGCTCGCTTGAGCCAACATCGTGAATGTCTAAATTTAACTCCCACTAATGCCGAAGGCCGTGCTTCGTCTGTCTCTTAATTCGGGATCGTTGAGGCGACTAAATGCTCGCGCGACAAGTCCTCAACATCATTCACACCGCACAACGCCATCGTCAGACTCAACTCGCGCTCCAGCAACTCCAGCGCGCACTCAACACCCGCACCGCCCATCGCCCCCAAACCCCACCCGTACGCGCGACCGATCAGCGTCCCGTCCGCGCCCAGCGCCAGCGCCTTCAATATGTCCTGCCCGCTGCGAATGCCGCTGTCAAATAAAACCTCCATCTTGTCCCCCACCGCGGACACAACCTCAGGCAGCACCGTAATCGCCGCCCGCGCGCCGTCCAACTGACGACCGCCATGATTGGAAACCACCACCGCATCCGCGCCAGCCTCCGCCGCGCGTCGCGCGTCATCACCATGCAAAATCCCCTTGATCACCAGCCGCCCGTCCCAATGCTCGCGCACCCAGCCGATGTCGTCCCACGACAACGACGCGTCCAACTGCTGACTCGCCCACGCCATCAACGACGACATGTCATCAACACCGCGAACATGTCCGAAAATATTTCCGAAGGCGCGGCGGCGCGTCCGAGCCATCCCCAGACACCACCGCGGACGCCGCGCCAGATCACACAAATTCAGAAAAGTCAGACGCGGCGGCGCCGTCAATCCGTTGCGAAGATCCTTATGACGCTGCCCCAATACCGGCAGATCAACCGTCAGCACCAGCGCCGAACAGCCCGCCGCGCGCGCGCGCTCCATCAGCCGCGCGCTGAAGTCGCGCTCGCGCATCACATACAACTGAAACCAGAACGGCTCGTCAACCGCCGCCGCGACATCCTCAAGCGAACAGATGGAAAAAGTGGAAAGCGTGAACGGCACACCAAAACGAAACGCCGCCCGCGCCGCATGAATTTCACCGTCGGCAGACTGCATCCCCGCCATGCCGAGCGGCGCCAGTCCGACCGGAATCCGCGCCGGCGTCCCAAGAATTTTCTTGCCGAGACGCCGCTCGGAAATGTCGCGCAGAACACGCTGCTCAAGTCCGATGCGCGCGAGGGCCGCCGTGTTCTCGCGGTATGTGCCTTCGCTCCACGAACCGCTGTCAACATAGTCGTAAAACATGCGCGGCACGCGGCGGCGCGCGAGAATCCGCAAGTCCTCTATGCAGGTGATCATTTTTTCTCGTCCTTCCTCGGCGCCCTTCCAGTTTCGGCGGATGCGATGTATTGTATCATAAAATAACGCGCGGAAGAAAAACATGCGAAAACCACTGCGACTCGGAATGGTCGGCGGCCTCTCCAATGTCGGCGAGACCCACCGCGCCGCCGCGAGAATGGACGGCCTCTACTCCCTGGACGCCGCCGTCCTCTCGCGCGACCGCGACAAAAACCGCCGCGCCTGCGAAGACCTCGGCATCGCCGAAGACCGCCGCTACTCCGACTTCGCCGCGATGGCCGCCGCCGAAGCGAACCGCGAAGACGGCGTTGAAGTCGTCGCCGTCATCACGCCGAACAACACGCACGCGCCGATCGCCGCCGCCTTCCTGGAGACGGGAGTCCATGTGCTGTGCGAAAAACCGATGACCACCTCCTACGAGGACGCCCTCGGTCTCGTGCGTCTCGCGCGCGAAAAAAATCTTTTTCTCGCGCTGTGTCATGCGTATGCTTTTTATCCGATGGTTCACGAGGCGCGGCGCATTGTCGCGGCGGGCGAACTCGGCGCGCTACGGACGATTCAAGTTGAGTATCCGTCGGGATGGGGCGCGTCGCTCGTGGAGACATCAAAGTCCGGCGCGGCGTGGCGGATGGATCCGGCGCAGTCGGGCGCGTCGTCCGTGGTCGGCGACCTCGGCACGCACGCGCATCATCTCGCCTGTTTCGTGAGCGGACTTCAGGCGCGCGCGCTGCTCGCCGAACTTTCCACGACCGTCAAAGGACGCGGCGCCGACGACAACGCGCAACTGCTCCTGCGTTTTGACGGCGGCGTCGGCGGCGCGCTCTGGACAACAATGGCGGCGGCGGGCTGCGCGAACGCTCTGCGTCTTCGTGTTTTCGGCGAGCGCGGACATCTGGCGTGGTCGCAGGAGACTCCGGAAGAATTATTTTTCCGCGGCGGGTCCGGCGCCGACCGCGTCTATCGCCGCGCGATGGAGGGCATGAGCGCCGAGGCGGCGGCGTACTCGCGCAGCCGTCCCGGACAGCCGCAGGGTTTCGCGGAGTCGTTTGCGAATCTGTACCGCGCTCTCGCCCGCGCGATTCACGGACGCGCTGACGGCGCCGCGCCTCCGTGGTTTCCCGACGGCGTTGACGGCGCGCGCGGCGTTGATCTTGTGGAGGCGGCGCGGCGTTCGCATGACGGCGGCGGCGTGTGGGTCGCGCTGCGCGATGTGGAAGCCGACCTTGCCGCGCGCGACTGACAACAACAACGGACGCGCCGCGAAGGGCTTCGCGCTTTTCGGCGCCGGTTTTATCGGCGCGGTTCACGCTGAGTGTATCGCGTCACATTCGGGGTCGCGGCTTGTGTGTGTTTATGATCCTGACGCGGACGCGGCGCGGCGTCTTGCCGGAAATTACGGCGCGCGTGTCGCGGGGTCGGTTGAGGATGCGCTTGCGACGGAAGGCGTTGATGTCGCGCTGGTGGCGTCGGCGACTTTCAGCCATGTTGAGGTTTTGCGCGCGGTCATCGCGGCGGGGAAGGATTTTCTGTGCGAGAAGCCGTTGTCGGCCGGCACGGACGGCGCGCGCGAGGTTGTCGCGCTGACCGCGGCGGCGGGCGTGTTCGGCGCGATGGGATTCAACCGGCGTCATGACGCGCAGCATCTGGCGCTGCGGGGGATGGTGTCGTCATTGGGGTCGCCGGAGATTGTGCGGATGACATCGCGCTCGTCGCCGGCGGGCTTGCCGTCGCGTGTTGAGGATTCGGGCGGGTTATTGCGCGAGAAGGGCGCGCATTTTTTTGATTTGTCGTGCTGGCTGCTTGGCGAGCGTCCGCGCGAGATTTATGTCGCGGCGGACTGTCTGGTGGACGCGGCGTTCGGCGCGGGCGGCGATGTTGACACGGCGGCGATTGTGCTGCGTTTCGGGAGCGGGGCGCTGTGTCTGATGGATTTTTCGCGGCGTTCGGCTTATGGCTATGACGAGCGGGTGGAGGTGTTTGGCGCGGGGGGTGTTGCGGAGTCGGGGTGTCCTGTGCCTTTGGCGACGCGGCGGAGTCTGGGTGGTGCGGCTGAGGTCGGGGGGATTCATGGTCATTGGCTGGATCGTCTGCGGCCGAGTTATGGGGCGCAACTGGGTTGTTTTCTGGGTGCTTTGGATGGCGACGGCGCCGGCGAGTTTGCGACGGTTCGGGATGGTCTGGTGGCGGAGTTGATCGCGGCGGCTGGCTTGCGCTCTGTTGCCGAGGGGCGCTCCATTGAAATCGACTACACCTTTTAATTAAAGAGACAGACGAAGCACGATCTTTGGCATTAGTGGGCGTTTGACTAAGACATTCACAACAGCCGCTCAAGCGAAACACACCAACTAATGGGTGCGGGCTAGCCCGCAAAAAAAAATTAAAAATTAATATAGACAATTAATGGGGTCAATTAAATAAATTGCTCCCTTATTAACATAGACAATTAATGGGGTTAAATTATTAAATTAATTCTTTTAATTTTAATTTTTTTTGCAGGCAGCGCCTGCGGGCATTAGTTGGCATCGCTCGCTTGAGCCGGCATCGTGAATGTCTTAGTCCAACGCCCACTAATGCCAAAAACAGCGCTTCGGTTGTCTCTTAATTGTTGTCGAGTGTCATTTGAGCGCGGCCCAGGTCGCTCAGGTCAGACTCCAGCGCCCGCCCCGCAAAATCCACCTCGTAATCCTCGCTCGCAAAATCCGGCGGGCTGCGTCCCTCCAGAAACGCCCGCGCCTGCCGCTCCCCGTACAAACGATTCTTCTCGCACCGCGGCGACACCCCCACATAAATCACATTGGAAGACTCGCTCCCCCCATGCCGCGACTCCACACCATGCACCAGATCCGGATGCCACCACACCCCGTCACCAGGATCCATCCACGGCACCGTCACCAGTCCCTCCAGCAAGTCGCCATGCCACTCCGGCAAAACACCCAGCGCCCGCCCCGGCTCCGCGCCGCACAACTCGCCCTCGCCGACATCCCCCTGCAACGCCCGCAACAGCAAATACACAATCCCGTTCGCCACCGGCACCATCTGCAAAGTGCCGTCGCCGACACCCTGCCCGCTCAGCGCCACCCACCCCTGAAACGACCGGAACATTGAACACACCGCCGGCGACGGAAAATTCTCAACCGCCGTCCGCCGTCGCGCGCACCACGGATCATAATCCGCCCACCGTCCCTCAAAAACCGGCGCGTATATCTCGCGGAAGGCGGCGTCCGTCCAGCGCTCGTACGACCCGCCGTCAATATGCGGAGACAGCCCCAGCGTGTCGTCTCCCGCGCGCCGCCGCCGCAGCCTGTCGGCGTAGGTGTAGTCCTCGGCGCCGTCAAATTCGCCGGCGGCGTCCCAGAGTCCGTTGAGAAAGCGCTTTAAGACCGCCATCCGTCCGCCCTGCCGCGCCATCACCTGCGGACGCGACCAGTACAGCGCGTAAATCTGCGGAGCATCGGCGGCGAGGTCGCTGAAATACTTGTCCATCCCGCGCCGGCTCAGCGACTTCCCCTGGTAGTCGTTGTCCTCAATGTAGCGCGCGATTTCGGAGTTCCACTCTTCGGCGAGGGCGCGCTCGTAGACGCCGCGCACGACCACGCAGCCGCGCCGCCGAATCCGCGCCACACTCGCCGCGCTCACCGTTCCGCGCGCGACATCCTCGTAGGCGATTTCCGGCACCGCCGAGCCGTGCGCGTCCGCCTCGCGCCGCAGGACGGCGCACTCGTCGCGGACATACTCCTCAACCCCGCGCATTTCGGGAATTCCGAGTTCCCGCCGCGCCGCCGTGATTTCGCCGCGAATCTGCTCCTGCGCTGTTTCGGCCTTGTCAGTCATATATTAGGGTCTCTCCGGGGGGTATTTTAGCACATATTCCGAAATCGGCGACTCCTTGACTCCCGCCGTCATTGTGCTATCTTTCGGGGGTCGCGCCGTTCCCGCGGGGACGCCGACAAAGCCCGAAAACACGGGGAGCGCCGGGCATCCGCGCCAACGAACGCGGCGGATGCGGGGCGACTCGGGCGTCTCAACCTTTCCGCGTTCGTCTTCAGGAGGACTATCAATGTCTCGTTTCTGGACAGGGTGCGCCGCGATTCTGGCGCTTGTTATCGGCATCAGTATTCACGGCGCCGCGCCGGCGAGCGCGCAGGGCAGTGTGGAAGTGATGCACTGGTGGACTTCGGGCGGAGAAGCCGCCGCGCTTGAGGTTCTGAAGGATGACCTCGAGTCCAAGGGTGTCACCTGGAATGACGCGCCGGTCGCCGGCGGCGGCGGCGAGCAGGCGATGACGGTGCTGCGCGCGCGCGTGACGGGCGGCAATCCGCCGACCGCGGTGCAGGCGCTCGGCTTCAGCATCACCGACTGGGCCGAACTGGATGTGGTCGCCAATCTCAACGAGGTCGCGGACGCCGAGGGCTGGGACGATGTGATTCCCGACGCTTTGCAGTCGTTTTCCAAGTATGACGGCAAGTGGATCGCGGCGCCTGTGAATGTGCATTCCACGAACTGGGTGTGGATCAACAAGTCCGCGCTTGACGCCGCCGGCGGCCGCGCCCCGACGACCTGGGACGAACTTGTTTCGGTTCTGGACCGCATGAAGTCCAACGGCATTATTCCGCTCGGTCATGGCGGGCAGGCGTGGCAGGACGCGACGATTTTTGACGCGGTTGTGCTTTCGCTCGGCGACGACTTTTACAAATCGGCGCTGATTGATCTTGATCCCGGCGCGCTTTCGGGCGCGAAGATGCGCGAGGCTTTTGACCGCATGGAGGTTCTCCGCGGTTATGTGGACGACAACTTTTCGGGCCGCGACTGGAATCTGGCTTCTGCTCTTGTGATTGAGGGCGAGGCCGGCATGCAGATGATGGGTGACTGGGCGAAGGGCGAGTTTCTGAAGGCGGGACAGGTTCCCGGCGAGGATTTTGTGTGCATTCGTTTTCCCGGCACGCAGGGTTCGGTGACTTTCAATTCGGATCAGTTTGTGATGTTTGAGGTTGGCGAGGAGAGTCGTCCGGCGCAGTTGCTGATGGCGTCGGCGATTGAGAATCCTGTGTTTCAGTCGGCGTTTAATGTGGTGAAGGGTTCTGTGCCTGCGCGCACGGATGTTCCTGACACTGATTTTGACGACTGCGGGAAGAAGGGGATGAAGGATCTTGCCGAGGCCAATCGCGGCGGTTCTTTGTTTGGTTCTATGGCGCATGGACATGCGGTGCCTCCTGCTGTGCAGGGTGCGATTTATGATGTTGTGACGCAGCATTTTAATCGCGAGATTTCTTCTGCTGAGGCGGTTGAGTCTCTGGCGTCTGCGGTTTCGGCTGTGCGCTGAGCGTGATGGGGCGCGGCGGGCGGGCTTGTCTTGCCCGCCGCGACTTTCCGAAGTACGGTTTATGGCATTAGCGGGCGTCAGTCTCTTTAATTAGGGGACGGTGACGGTGACGATGACGATGACGGAGGGCGGTGGCTGGCATTAGTGGGCGTCTGACTAAGACATTCACGGTGTTGGCTCAAGCGAGCGATGCCGGCAGGCGGGTGCGGGCTAGCCCGCAAAAAATTAAATTTTGTCTCTTTAGTTAAGGGAGGAGACGATGACAACAACGATGACGACAACGGCGGCGCCTTTGCTGTCCGGGCTGTCTTTAATGTCATCTTTGACGACAACGGCGGCGCCTTCGCTGTCCGTGCCGTCCTTAATGTCATCTTTGACGACAACGGCGGCGGCTTCGCTGTCCGTGCCGTCCTTAATGTCATCTCTGACGACAACGATGGCGGGGCGGCGGTGATGTCAACGCTCACCGCGAAACTCCAGGACTGGATTCCGCGCCTCGTTCTCAGTCCGAGCGCGGCGATCATCTTCGTCTTTGTCTACGCGTTCATCATCTACACGGGCTACCTCTCGCTCACGGACTCGCGCCTTCTGCCGTCCTACGGCTTTGTCGGCCTTGAGAACTATCAGAAACTCTGGGCGCTGCCGCACTGGCACCGCGCGCTGCTGAACCTCGCGATTTTCGGCATTCTTTACATCGTGTTCTGCACGGCGGTCGGACTTCTGCTCGCCATTTTTCTTGACCAGCGCATCCGCGGCGAGGGCTTTCTCCGCCCGATTTACCTGTATCCGCTCGCGCTTTCGTTCATCGTCACCGGCACGGCGTGGAAGTGGTTCCTTGACCCCGGCATCGGCCTTGAGAACACCGTCCAGCGCTGGGGCTGGGAAGGCTTCGCCTTTGACTGGATCAAAGACCGCAAACTCGCGATTTACACGGTGGTGATGGCGGCGGTGTGGCAGTCGTCGGGCTTCGTGATGGCGATATTTCTCGCCGGACTGCGCGGCGTTGACGACGAGATCATCAAGGCGGCGCAGATGGACGGCGCCTCCGGCTTCACGATTTACCGGCGCATCATCATTCCGCTTGTGCGGCCGATATTTCTGTCGGCGTTTGTGATTCTGGCGCACCTGGCGATCAAGGCGTACGACCTCGTGATCGCGCTGACGGGCGGCGGTCCCGGCCAGGCGACCGAATTGCCGGCGACCTTCATGTATTCCTACACCTTCACGCGCAGTCTGATGGGAATCGGCGCGTCGTCGGCGGTGATCATGCTGGCGATGATTTTCTCCATTATCGTGCCGTATCTCTATCTTGAACTCCGCCAGCCGAAGGACAGGAGCTGAGCCGATGTCTTCTTCTTCGCGCGCGCCTGTGGTGGCTCCGAACCGCGTGCTGCGGGCGTGTCTCTACGCGACCCTGCTGGTGTTCGCGGTGTATTACCTGCTGCCGCTGTATGTGATGGTGATGAACTCGCTGAAGACGCTGGACGAGATACGCCAGGGCAACATGCTCGCGCCGCCGCGCGAGTGGACAGTGAAGCCGTGGGGCGACGCCTGGAGCCGCGCGCAGATCGGAGTCGAGGCGACGGGCTTGCGTCCGTATTTCATTAATTCGGTGCTGATGGTTGTGCCGGCGGTGACGATATCCACGGTGCTGGGCGCGCTGAACGGCTATGTCCTCACCAAGTGGACATTCCGCGGCGCCAATGTGGTCTTCGCTTTGATTCTGCTGTCGTGTTTCATTCCGTTTCAGATAGTGTTGATTCCGTCGGCGCGTGTTCTGGGTTTTCTGGGCATTTCGGGGACGACGGCCGGGCTGGTTCTGATTCACATCGCGTACGGCATCGGTTTCACGACGCTTTTCTTCCGCAACTACTACGCGTCCTTTCCGACGGAACTGATACGCGCGGCGCAGATTGACGGCGCCGGATTTTTCCGCATTTTCTGGTCTATCTTGCTGCCGTCGTCGGGCCCGATACTTGCGGTGTCGGCGATCTGGCAGTTCACGAACATCTGGAACGACTTTCTGTTCGGCGCGTCGTTCGGCGACTTTGATTCCATTCCGATGACGGTGGCGCTGAACAATCTGGTGAGTTCGTCGAGCGGCGTGAAGGAGTACAATGTGCATTTCGCGGGCGCGATTCTGGCGGCGTTGCCGACGCTGCTGGTGTATGTGCTTTCGGGTCGTTATTTTGTGCGCGGTCTGACGGCCGGCGCGGTCAAGGGCTGAGGGAGGACGCGGGCGATGTCTTTTTTGCAGATACGGGATTTGGAGAAGTCTTTCGGCGGCCTTCGGGTTCTGAAGGGACTCAACATTGAGATTGACGCCGGCGGTTTTCTGGTTCTGGTGGGCCCTTCGGGCTGCGGCAAATCTACTCTGCTGAACGCGATCGCCGGACTTGAGACGATAGACGGCGGCGACATTTTGCTTGAGGGTCGTTCCTTGACCGGCTTGCGTCCGTCGGCGCGTGATATGGCGATGGTGTTTCAGTCGTATGCGTTGTATCCGAACATGACGGTTGCGCGGAACATTGCGTTCGGCATGGAGATTCGCGGCGTTCCGAAGGCGGAGCGCGAGCGGGCGGTGCGCGATGTTGCGGAGACATTGCAGATAGGGCATCTGCTGAAGCGGCGTCCGAGCCAGTTGTCGGGCGGACAGCGCCAGCGCGTGGCGATGGGACGCGCATTGGTGCGCTCGCCGCGTGTATTTTTGTTTGACGAGCCGTTGTCCAATCTGGACGCGAAACTGCGTGTTGACATGCGCACGGAGATCAAGCGTTTGCATCAGCGTCTGGGCGCGACGATTGTGTATGTGACGCATGATCAGGTGGAGGCGATGACGCTGGCGACGCATATCGCGGTGTTGCGTGACGGGGCGTTGCAGCAGTTCGCGACGCCTGTGGAGATATACAACGACCCGGCGAATTTGTTTGTGGCGGATTTCATGGGTTCGCCGTCTATGAATTTGATTCCGGCGGTGGTGGAGCGCGACGGCGACGGTCTCGTCATTTCTATGACGCGCGCGCGGGAGGATGCGTTGCGTTTGCGTGTGCCGCAGGGTTTGCGCCGTCTTTACGACGGACTTGGGGGGCGCGTTGGTGAAGAGGTTATTTTCGGGATGCGTCCTGAGGCGATTGGCGAGGCTGCGGAGGCGGGAGACGGTGACGGCGGCGGTGTTGTGTCGGGCGAGTGTGAGATAGAGTTGGTGGAGCCTGCGGGTTCTGACACATATGCGGTGACGACGCTTGGCGGGGTGGAGGTGACGGCGCGTTTGCGGGCGGAGTCTGGTGTTACGGCTGCGAGTCGTCATGTGCTGACTTTTGCTTTGGATCGTTCTGTCTATTTCGCCCCGAAGGACGGGACTCGTTTGGCTTGAGGGCTTCATCGACCCCGCCGATTTTTTTAGGAGACAAACGAAGCACGGCATTTGGCATTAGCGGACGCTTTAATTAAGAGACAAACGAAGTGCGGCCTCTGGCATTAGTGGGAGTTTGACTAAGACATTCACGATAGCCGCTCAAGCGAACCGCACCAACTAATGGGTGCGGGCTAGCCCGCAAAAAAAATTAAAATTAAAATTTGACTGTTTAAGGGGTCAAATTAAATAAATTCTTCTCTTATTAACATAGACAATTAATGGGGTCAATTAAATAAATTGTTTTTCATTAATTAAATAATAAATAATTAATGTGTTAAAAAGAGATTTATTCTGTTAATTATTAATAGACAATTAATGGGGTCAATTAAATAAATTGTTTTCTTTTTAATTTAATTTTTTGCGGGCAGCGCCCGCAGGCATCTGTGGGTGCGGCTCGCTTGAGCGTCTGCTGTTAATAATACAAAGTTAACTCCCACTAATGCCATAGGCTGTTACAATATCGCTCCCAGAATAAAACCAACAACAAAAGCCGCAAGCACCCCCCAAAACGCCGAGCGCGGCCAGACCGATAACTCGCCGCGAACCCAAACCTCAGCCCTCCCCCACATCGGCTTCACTCGACCAGCCGCCTCGCGCGCACCCTCCTCAGCCTTCCCCAATACAGGCTTCACACGCTCAAACGCCTCCCCCACACGATCCGTCGCCGTCGCCGTCGCCGTCTCCGCCGACACCTTCTCCGAAGACTCCGTTGTCGTCTCCGTCTCAGTCGCCGCGGCGGCCTCGTCTTTGTCCTTGTCAGTCATCACACCTTCCTCCGTTGCAGAAAAAACACCCCCCGACTATACCACAACTCACTCCACACCCTCGCCGCGCCAGTCCGCCTCAAAAAAATCCACGAACGGATCCAGCGAAACCTCGCCCCCGCGCCACGCCGTGCCGATCGCCGACAATCCCGCCGTCAGCCACTCCTCCAGACCCTCGCGCCAGTACGAAACAAACAGCGAAACCACAGGACGCTTCAACCCCGCCAAAGTATTGTAATCCGCCCCCGGCGGTCCCGAACGCCCCGGCAAACGACGCCGCGCCCCCAAAGAACCGCGGAAAGTGTAAAACGCGTCCGACGGCGCCAGCACCTCCAGCGGCAAATCCAGCCGCGTCACCGGCGATGTGTGATCATACGCGATCCCGATCAAAGACGGACTCCGCTCGCCAAGCACAAACCACCGCGCGACCTTCTCGTTCATAAACGACGCCGCGCGCCAGCGATGCGCCTCGCCGCGATGCGGATACGCCTCGTTGGAACGCAAAGCGATGTCAACCTCAAGGCGTCCGTCGCGGGGCCACTCCAGATAGCCGGCGCCGGGCGCGCCGCCGAGACGCCAGGTGCGCGTGTAGTTGTGATGCTGAAACTCCACGGCGACCGGCAGCGCCGGCGACTCTCCCTCGTCAAGGACGATCGTCGTGTTGATGTAGTGATCCAGCTGATGCCAGTCGTCGGGGTCGGCGAAGATGCGCGCCGCGAGTTCCTGCCACCACGACAACTCCGAGGGAAGCCCCGAACGCGCGAAGACCAGGGTGTAGGTCAGAAACACAAGTTCGCGCTCGGCGCCGAGAAGAAAAATTTTGTCGCGCTTGATGCGTCCGTACACGGGAGGCGGCGCGAGCGGCTCGGCGCCGGCGCTCCACTCGTGAACGAACAGCGCCTGCGGGTCGCGCGCATGACGATTCAAGGTCGCGGCGTCAACCTCGTCGGACAAAACTTCGCCGGCGCCGTCGTAGAGAATGCCGCGCAGGATGTAGTCCTCGTAGAAGGCGACGGGCGGCTCGGCGCCGGCGCCCAGCCAGTAGAGCGGACGATGCCGTTCCAGCAGGGCGATGTCGTCGGGCGGCGGCAGGGCGGCGGACGGCGGATTTTCGGCGTACCAGTTTTCAAACTGGGCTTCAAAGTCGTCGACGCCGGCTTCTCCGCAGGCGGCGAGGACGGCGGTGACGGCGACGGCGACAGCCAGCGCGACAGGGCGCGGGACAGAGCGACGGAGAAGAAAGCCGTGAGACATTCGGGGCTGGGGTTCTGCGGTTTTCGGCGGCGTATATTCCGGAGACAATTTTAATTGGAAGACTCCAGATGTCAAACGCTGTTCGCTTTCCGTCAATTCTGTATGATGGGGTTTCTGTAGGCTTGCAGAAACGACCGAGGAGGAACTGAGATGGCTGGATTTCCGATTTTGCGTTCGCGCCGGGTGCGGGGCACTCCGTATTCGGAGCGTGTCGAGGCTGCCGGACTTGGCGGCTACACGGTTTACAATCACATGCTTGTGGCGACGGCGTTCCGCTCGATGGAGGAGGACTGCGCGCATCTCAAACAGCATGTGCAACTCTGGGATGTCGCCTGCGAGCGTCAACTGGAGATCACCGGCCCCGACGCGCGGCGGCTTGCGGTTTTGATGAGCGCGCGCGATTTGTCCGGGGCGGAGCCTGGGCGCTGTTATTACACGCCGGTGACGGACGCGAACGGCGGAATGTTGAATGATCCGGTCGCGCTTTGTCTTGGCGAGGATCGGTTCTGGTTTTCGCTTGCGGATTCTGACTTGTTGTTCTGGGCGCTCGGACTTGCGGAGGGTCTTGGCCTGAATGTGCGGATTTGCGAGCCTGATGTGTCGCCGCTCGGGATTCAGGGGCCGAAGTCCGATGAACTTGCGTCGCGTGTTTTCGGCGACGGAGTGCGCGCCCTGAAATTTTTCCGTTTCGGTTATTTTCCGTTTCGCGGGCGCGAGTTGCTGGTGGCGCGTTCGGGCTGGAGTCATCAGGGCGGTTTTGAGGTTTATCTTGACGACGGTTCGCTTGGTCTGGAGTTATGGGACGCGCTCTGGGAGGCGGGGCGGGATCTGGAGGTTCGCGCCGGCTGTCCGAATTTGATTGAGCGCATCGAGTCGGGTTTGTTGTCGTACGGCAATGACATGACGCGCGAGGACACGCCGCTTGAGTGCGGTCTTGAGCGATTTTGCGGACTTGATTCCGACCGCGAGTTTGTGGGGAAGTCCGCGTTGTTGCGGCAGCGCGAGGAGGGAGTGAAGCGCCGGCTGACGGGTTTGCGTGTGGATGCGCGTATTGCGTCTATCTCGGCGACCTTGCCGTGCCGTTTCGGCGGCGCGGCTGCCGGATATGTGACATCGGCGGCGTATTCTCCTGATTTCGGCGCGACTTTGGCGTTTGCGATGCTTGACATTGCCGCGGCCGCGCCCGGCGCGGAGGTTGAGGTTGAGCATGATGGAGTTGTGAGCGAGGCGCTTGTCTGCGCGATCCCCTTTGAGAAGTAGTCGGAGACGGACGAACCGCGTCAACTGACGGGTGCGGGCGCTGCCCGCAAAAATTTGTTTCAGGGGTTTAGTTGACGGCGCCGTGTTTTTGTCCTTTTTGGACTTCCTGCGGCGCGATCTCCGGCGTCAGCGGACGCGTCTTATTAATTAGGAGACAGGCGAAGCGCCGCATTTGGCGTTAGTGGGAGTTGAACTTAGACAGTCACAATGTTGGCTCAAGCGAGCGATGCCGGCTGATGGGTGCGGGCTAGCCCGCAAAAAATTAAAATTTGTTCCGAGGACTTCATTGATGGCGCCGTGTTTTTGTCCTTTTTGGACTTCCTGCGGCGCGATCTCCGGCGTCAGCGGACGCGTCTTATTAATTAGGAGACAGGCGAAGCGCCGCATTTGGCGTTAGTGGGAGTTGAACTTAGACAGTCACAATGTTGGCTCAAGCGAGCGATGCCGGCTGATGGGTGCGGGCTAGCCCGCAAAAAATTAAAATTTGTTCCGAGGACTTCATTGATGGCGCCGCGTTTTTTGTCCTCCACTGTCTTATTAAAGTTAAATTAAAGCGTGCGCCGTTTACGGCGCACTCATCGCGCGCCTTGCCCATTTATATATCCGAAGGCACAGATCGTCTCGTCACGAAAAAAACGACTACGGGTTCTCTCTCTCCCGCCGCATTGCGCGGGGCAGATTGGGCGCAGCCCACTTTGCCCCGCGCAA
>JALCBB010000186.1 GCA_028066985.1 Alphaproteobacteria bacterium | reverse complement strand
TCGCTCGCTTGAGCCAGCATCGTGAATGTCTTAGTCCAACGCCCACTAATGCCAAGTGTCGTGCTTCGTCTGTCTCCTAATTAATGTCGGAGGAAGGAACAGCATAAGCATCAAAACAATCACTCAACGGCCGTATCTCCACAATCCGCGACGGAATTCCCACCACCACAGCACCCTCAGGCACCGCCTCCAATACAACCGAATTCGCCCCCACACGCGCACAAGCACCCACAAAAATCGGCCCCAATACCTGCGCCCCAGAACCCACAATCACACGATCACCCAAAGTCGGATGCCGCTTATTCCCACGCTGCTCGCCGCTGTTCTCCGCCGGCGAAATCCCGCCAAGCGTCACTCCCTGATACAAAGTCACATCATCCCCAATCTCACTCGTCTCCCCAATCACAACACCCATCCCATGATCAATGAAAAATCGCTCGCCAATCACCGCCGCCGGATGTATCTCCACCCCCGTCAACCACCGCGCCAAGGTCATCAGCATCCGCGCCGGCGTCCGAAAGCCAGCCCGCCACACAGGATGCGCCAGCCGATACCACAACACCGCATGAAACCCCGAATAAACAAACACAATCTCCAGCGCGTTGCGCGCGGCAGGGTCGCGCGCGCCGGCGGCACGCACATCTCCCGCGATTTTTGCCAGAAGCGTCATAGCCGCGACCCTTGCATCCTGTCCCGCAATGGCTATAATGTAGCGGAATTTCCCCACAGGGTCAAAGACAGGGAACCCGCCAGTAAGGCTTTGCGATTTTCGCGGCGCCCCGTCCCGACCCCGCACCTTCGGAGTCCGCATGTCTAAGAAGTCCTCATCTTCGCGCGGGAAGAGCGGCGCGTCCGCGCGCAAACGCGACGGCGCCCGCGACACCCGTCCGCAGTCGGAAAAGAAAAGCGCGCGCCCGGCGTCCGCCGCCGCCGCGCGAAACTGGCCGCGCATTCTGCTCATAGCCGCACTGGCGCTGCTGCCCGTCGCCGGCTTCGGACTCGGAGTCTGGTTCTACCACAGCAAGCCGCCCGCCGTGTTCGGATACGACCCCGGCGCGAAAACAAAAAAAGCGGAGGCGCCGCTGCTCTATCAGTCATGGCAGCGCGGCAAGCGTTTCAAAAAACACTTCACAACCCGCGAGGAAGCGCAGGACAAATACCACTCCGAAATCCGCGACAACGCGGGATCGTTCGTGCAGAATCCGTCCAACCCGCTTTCGGGAGCGGTGTATTTCGCCGACCTCCCCTCCGAAGTGACGGACGCGGGCGTGTGGTCCAACGACCAGAGCCTCGGCACCGTGCGCTACGACAACGGCGTCGTGTATTTCAACTGGCTGTATGTCGGCGCGAACAACCTGATGTTCAGATTTATGGACGCGGGCGGCGATGTCGTCGAAGAGCGCGGCTTTGAAATAGAGGTCAACCTTGACGAGAAAATCCAGGAACTGATGGACGACGACTTCATCACGAAGGCGGTTCAACTCGCGCCGCCGACAGGACGCAGCGACCGTCCCGAAGAACTCCTGAGTTTCATCGTGCAGGGCGGCGGCGTGAGTTGGTTCGCGGCATACGACGCCTACGGACGCCTGCGCATGGCGCTGTACGCGGTGGGCGGCGGCAGTCCGGTGCATACTTATCGCGACGGCGTGCTGTACTCGTATGTGATTTCGGCGGCGGATCATCTCTACTCGTATGATTTTGAGACGCATCGCTATTCGGCGGCGGGACGCCTGTCGGGTTACGCGCATCATCACGCGCTGGAACTGGGGCCGCGCGAAGGCACGATGCTGACCCTCGCGGACAAGTATTCCGAGGGCAATCTGACCTTTAACTATCTGCTTGAGTACGAACTCGGTTCGGGACGCGTTCTGCGTGAACTGGACTTCCGCGACATTCTCGACGAGAACCGTCTGCCGATTGAAGACACCTGGCAGCCGATAACGGCGCGCTGGATTCATCCGAATTCGTTGTTTTACGACGAGGGAAGCGATCAGATGATCGTGTCGTCGCGCGGACAGTCCGCGGTTCTGGGAATTGACTACGGCGACTTTTCGCTGTCGTGGCTGGTGAGCGACGAGCGCGACGGCGAGATTGATCCGGATCAGAAGGCGCGCACGAAGGACCTGGAGGACTACACTCTCGCCTGGAACTCCGACTTGAAGAAGAAGTTGCTGTCGCTGCCTGAGGAGGTGGGGCCGATGTCGGGTCAGCACGGCGCGAAGATTCTGTCCAACGGACAGATGGCTGTGTTTGACAACCGCGCGCTGGTTGATCAGGAGGAGACGAAGTATGTGGCGCCGACCGAGGTTCGGAGTCGTCTGCTGCTGATGGATGTGGATGCGGAGGGTGTGCCGATGGTTGAGACGGCGACGGCGTATGATCCGCTGGCGTTGTTTTCCAAGATCAAGGGCGGTGTTGATCTGAGCGACGACGGACGCCTGACGATCGGTTACGGCGGCATTTGCAAGAGCGAACTTGGTTTGTTGACTTTGTCTATCTGGTCGTTCTGTCCGAATCAGCGTGCGTTTATGGCGGAGTTTATTCTGCCGAATCTGGAGGATCCTTCGCTGGCGTTGTCGGTGGACGGGCAGTCGTATTCGCCGTTATATATATCCAGCGGCTGGTGAGGGGCGCATAGCTCAGTTGGTAGAGCGGCTGACTCTTAATCAGCGGGTCCCAGGTTCGAGTCCTGGTGCGCTCACGCCGCCGGCAATTACGGAGACAGCCGAAGCGCGGCCTTCGGCATTAGCGGGAGTCTGACTAAGACATTCACGATGCTGGCTCAAGCGAACCGCACCCGCAGATGGCTGGCGGCACTGCCGCCAAAAAAATTAAAATTAAAAAGAAAATGATTTATTTAATTGACACCATTAATTGTCTATTAATAATTAATGAAAAACAATTTATTTAATTTGACCCCTTAAATAGTCCATTTAATTTTAATTTATTTTTTTGCGGGCTAGCCCGCACCCATCTGCTGGCATCGCTCGCT
>JALCBB010000185.1 GCA_028066985.1 Alphaproteobacteria bacterium | reverse complement strand
TTTCTTTTTAATTTAATTTTTTTTGCAGGCAGCGCCTGCGGGCATCAGCGGGTGCGGTTCGCTTGAGCCGCTATCACGGCTAGTCTGAATTTAACTCCCACTAATGCCAGAGGCTGTTCGTCGTTGTCTCTATAATTATTTATTTTTTGCGGGAGGCGGCCGCCTGTCCGCGCACCGCACGCGCCAAAGTCGCCGCCACACCCGCGCATGTCCGCGAATCATCACCCTCCACCAAAACACGCACCACAGGCTCCGTGCCGCTCGCCCGCACCAAAACACGCCCGCGTCCCTTCAACTTCCGCTCCGCAACACTAACCGCCTCGCGCACAACCGCCGAACGCGCCACCACACCCGCGCGCACACCACCAGGAATCTCCACATTCACCCGCTCCTGCGGACGCGGCGTGAATAAACGCATCACCGCCGACGGCGCCCGTCGCCGATTGCCAAGCAAAACCCCCAGAACCTGCAAAGCCGCAAGAACGCCGTCGCCCGTCGTCGTCAGGTCCGAAAGAATCACATGACCCGACTCCTCGCCGCCAAGATTGCAGCCGCGCGCGCGCATCTCCGCAAGCACATGGCGGTCGCCCACCTGCGTGCGCACAAACTCAAGACCAATCGACTCCAGATACCGCTCAAGTCCGAGGTTGGACATCACCGTCCCCACAACCGCGTCGCCGCGCAACTTCGCCGACTGCTGCCACGACCGCGCCACCAAAGCCAGCACCTGATCGCCCGAAATCAGACGCCCGCGCTCGTCGGCGAACACAACACGGTCGGCGTCGCCGTCCAGCGCGAGACCGAGACGCGCCCCCGCGCTCTTCACCGCGCGGCACATCGCGCGCGGATGAATCGCCCCGCAATCGCGATTAATGTTGAGTCCGTCGGGAGCATCGCCGATCACCGTGACCTGCGCCCCCAGTTCCCGAAACACCGTCGGCGCGACCTTGTACGCCGCGCCGTGCGCGCAGTCCACGACGAGTTTGTAGCCGTCCAGACGCAGACCGCGCGGAAAACTCATCTTCGCAAACTCTATGTAGCGTCCGATCACATCGTCAAGACGGCGGGCGCGTCCGAGTCCGTCGGGAGCCGCGAGCGGCGCGCCCCGCGACTGCCGCAGCCGTCCCTCTATCTCGCGCTCAAACGCCGGACCGATCTTGTAGCCGTCGGGCCCGAAAATCTTGAGTCCGCTGTCGTGATAAGGATTGTGCGACGCGGATATCATCACTCCGAGGTCGGCGCGCATCGTGCGCGTCAGCATCGCGACCGCGGGCGTCGGCGCGGGGCCGAGCAGAATGACCTCAACGCCCATGGATGTGAAGCCCGCCTCCAGCGCCGCCTCAAGCATGTAGTTGCCGAGACGGGTGTCCTTGCCGATGACCACCCGCAGCGGCGCCCGCGCGCCGCGCGCCGACTCGCGCAGCACCGCCGCCGCCGCCTGCGCCACCATCAGAATCGTGCGCGCGGTGACGGGCTCGGCGTTGATCTGTCCGCGGATGCCGTCGGTTCCGAAGAGAGAGGTTCTGGCTGGAGGCATTTTCGGGGGGCGCTGCGCGGTTTGTCCGATTTTAGCAGAAGCGGCGGCGGACGGCATCCGTCGCTACGAGCCGGCGCGGAGGGCGTCAAGAACGGCGAGCGCCTGGCGGGTTTCGCGCGGGTCGTGGACGCGGAGAACCGAGGCGCCGTGCGCGGCGGCGACAACAGCGGCGGCGGCGGAGCCGGCGAGGCGTCCGGCGGGGGATTGAGCGTCGGGGTGCGGGTCAATGCGTCCGATCCAGGATTTGCGCGAGAGGCCGGCGAGGACGGGGCATCCGAGGCTGCAGAAGGCGGCGAGGTTTTGCAGGAGGGCGAGGTTGTGCTGAAGGGTTTTGCCGAATCCGAATCCCGGATCCAGGATGACGCGCTGTCGCGGGATGCCGGCGGTTTCCATGGCGGCGAGGCGAGCGGAGAACCAGTCGTGGATGTCGGCGGTGACATCGTGGTAGCGCGGATCGTTCTGCATGGTTTCGGGCGTGCCTTGACTGTGCATACAGACGAGCCATACGGGGCGGGTGTTGACGAGTTCGGCGGCGTGTTTGAGGGCGTTCGGGCGGGTGAAGCCGGAGATGTCGTTGAGGATTTGCGCTCCGTTGTTTGCGGCGGCGGCGAAGAGTTCGGGTTTGCGGGTGTCTATGGAGATGACGGGCGCGGGTTTGTTCTGGCGGAGTGCCGCGAGGGCGGGCTGGAGTCTCCGCCATTCTTGTTCGGGGGTGATTTCTTGCGCGCCGGGTCTTGTGGATTCGGCGCCGAGGTCGAGGATATCGGCGCCGTCGCTGATGTGTTTTTCGGCGAGTCGCGGGATGTCGTCCGTCCGGGCGCGGGATGGGGGATGGAAACTGTCGGGTGTGAGATTGATGATGCTCATTACGAGGGGGTTGCGGGAGTTCAGGTTTGCGACGGGCGGGGGGATTTGTGTGAATTGCTCGGCGCGGGATTTGAGGTCGCCGGTGAGGTGGGTGACGGGGATTTGGCGACGCTGGACGGTGTTATTGCTGGCGCGCGTGGCGAGGTTGACGGTATTGAAGAAGGAGCCTGAGTTGGCGAGGGGGAGGGCTGTCGGCGGCGGTGTATGCCAGGGCGCGCAGATGATCGGCTCGAGGTATTCCTGTGTCATACATTCAGTGTATTGACTAATTATGGAGACAATCAAGGGCAAGCCTCTGGCATTAGTTGACAATTTAATTCGGAGACAACGAAGAAAAGCATTTGGCATTAGTGGGAGATGAACTTAGACATTCACGATAGCCGCTCAAGCGAACCGCACCCGCTGATGCCCGCAGGCGCTGCCTGCAAAAAATAAATTAAAAATTAATTGGACTATTTAAGGGGTCAAATTAAATAAATTCTTCTCTTATTAACATAGACAATTAATGGTGTCATTAAATAAATTGTTTTCTTATTATTTTTTAATTTTTTTTGCGGGCTAGCCCGCACCCGTCTGCTGGCATCGCTCGCTTGAGCCGACA
>JALCBB010000028.1 GCA_028066985.1 Alphaproteobacteria bacterium | reverse complement strand
TGTTGCCTCAGGCGGCAGGCCACGGGGCGCGGTCATGGACCGCGCCCTTGTTTTTTCCTCTAGAGTGTCATCGATGAAAACGAATCCCTATTCTGTAAATGCCTACATCGACGGTCTTAATCTTTATTATGGCTGTCTGAGGGGGTCTCCGTATAAGTGGCTGGATGTGATGCGGCTGATTCAAAGCCTGGTGGGACCCCGGCATCATATCAACAGGATCAAGTACTTCACCGCCATCGTGAAAGCGAAGGATGGCAGCCCTCTGGCTCCGCATAGGCAGGCGGAATACATCCGCGCTCTGAAGCATCAGAATCCCAGGCTGGAGGTCTTTTATGGAAAATTCCAGCGGGACGAAGTTAACCTGGTCAGCGTGCGTTCGCCGTCTGAAAAACACCGGGTCTTCAGGGACAAGGAGAAGAGGACCGATGTCAACATGGCGACGCATCTGCTGAACGACGCGTGGCTGGACGCCTACGACGGCGCCGTTATCGTGTCTAACGACAGCGACTTTTCGGAGGCGATGCGGCTGGTCAAGATTCACTTTCCGCGGAAGGATCTGTGGCTGGTCACCCCTGACGAGACAGAGCAGCCGGCGGGCGATCTGATCAAGTATGCGGATATTCACAGGAAGGTTCGTCCGCGCGCGCTGAAGAAGTCTCAGTTGCCGGATCCGATTCCGGGTACGAGCATACACAAGCCGGAGGACTGGTGAGGCTTGTTCTGGCGGGGGCTGGCGAGGGAGGCGATTCGGGGTATTATTGTTTTAACATCGCCTGTTGATTTTGATCGCAGGTTCCGGGGGCGCGGGAGACCGCGCCCCTGCTTTTTAATTTGGCGCGGCGCGATGTTTCGCGCGAACCGAAGGTCGCCAGACATTGACCCTGACCTCTCAATTGTTTCTTGCGAAACCTCGCCCCCGCCGCGTTTTTCTTGCCGGAGGGCGATCTCTGGCATTAGCGGGCGTTAATTTCAGACTCTTACGGCAGCCGCTCAAGCGAACCGCGCCCGCTGATGCCTGCGGGCGCTGCCCGCAAAAAATTCAATGTTTTCAGTCTTTCGATGTTTCGCGCGAAACAATGGGGGGCGGCACCCTCATTTGTCCAATGTTTAGCGACCCTCGGTTAACGAGAAACACCACCGCCCCCTGTCGCCCCCCCCGCCGCCGCTATTCGCCATCTCCGCTGGGGGGATGGTGGTTTCTGATCGTCGGATTGGTTGTGGTGATGTCGGCGTTGGAGCAGCCCTCTCAATAGGGGGTTGCCTTTCCCTCCGGTTTGCCCTACAGTTAAGATTCCAATGGGGCGTATGCTCTAACCTTTGGATCAGGAGTTTTATCAATGGGAAAACCTATAACCTTAGATCAGCGATTTTTGTCCGAGCACGAGCTTCGGGAAAAATTGGGATTGTCCGTGGAGGTAAATTTTGATGTAGCTGCCTTGGTATTAAAACAAGGTGATGCCACCACGATTATACCTTGTGAGCTTGTGGCAGCTATTATGCGCTTGCTAAAATTAAAATACAGCGAGCTGGTTACCACGGGAACTGAAATGCCTAGTGCCGTTCCCCGTGACGTTTTAGATAGGAGGTCCGCAGAAGGTTTGCGAGCCACCCTGTCAGCGTTTTTGTCCAATCCGGAAGCCGCTTATTTCCAAATTGGATTAAGCGATTTCTCTATTTCCTTTATGGTTACCGACAAGGAGGGAAAAGATGTCCGTCCCAAGCAGTAAACCCACGGTGCCTTGGCACCGCGGACAACCTTCAGTTTATTCTGATGGGGAAGGCAAATTTCACTTGTCCTCACAGGATTCAGATCCCCACATCAACAAAAATGATCCCCTTTGGTGGAAAATTTTTGTTCGTCTTTTCAAGGCAGGGGTGCTGACTGCCGCAGTATCCGGAATTTTCGTTTTTCTTGCGGCTGATCAAATTAGCGATGCTCTAGAGCACCGCAGCGATAACGATGCCTTTGTAAAAGGTCTGCAGGCCTGTCACAGCGCCCCCACACCCATTCTTTGGTCACGGTGCTTTCACAAACTTGTAAAGCTGCATCAGGAATGACGCTTTGTTAGAGGCTCCCGGCAATTAAATCCGAACCTTCGGGTTTAGTTTGATGGGCAAGAGCCTTCCTCCTATGCGCCCAAGCCCGTCAGGCGCACAAAATGGACTCGCCTCTCCTCCGATGTTTCGCGCGAAACATTGTCCCCGCCTCAATTGTTTCGCGCGAAACAATCGAGGCGGGGGATATGTGTGAGCGCTACGCGCTCCCACATATCCCCCGCCGGGGGTGTCGCCTCGCAAGCGACACGCTTTAATTAAAGAAAGGGGGCGCCGACCCGATAGAGCCGGCGCCCGTGTGTCGACTCTCCAGCCGAATCGTCAAGCAGACAGGACTACCAGCTCCAATTCTGCTTCGGTGTGCGAAACACATCCGTTATTTTCAACTGATTGCTCAGTCCAGTGGTGAGATTGTGACGCACATGAGAATGATGTCCGGGGCTTTTAGCTTCTACAACGAGCCTCCCGCTGTAATTCTTGCCAAGATCGATACTCGCGACCTCGTAGTACCAACGCTGATAGGTCCTGCTGCCCTTTTTGTAAGGCTCCATCCAGGCGGCAAGAACCTTATACGCACAGCAGTATATCCAGATGTCGTTTTTTCCGGCGGGGTCATATCTCGCCAAGGAAAGGATGTATTTTTTGGTGAAGCGGCGGCCGACTCCCGTGTTAGGCGCATTTTCGTTCCACGCCTGCCACTGGTAGCGACTTCTCCTGAAGACATCATAAGGAGCAGCCGTACCCCGATGAGCCTGTGAACCCCTAATGGCAAGGTGAACACTATAGTCTTTGTAGTGATTGGGGGGGATGCCGAGGGCATCTACGAGTCGATCTCCTACGCTGACGGGCATGGCGGTTCCTCCGTTTTGGGGTTGTCAATTTAGAAAAATTACAGCAAATAACCCCCTTCGGCAAGCCGAGGCGCGGGGGCGATGTTTCGCAAGAAACATTGCCCCCGTCGCCAATTGTTTCGCGCGAAACATTAAAAAAATTCAATGTTTTCAGTCTCTCAATGTTTCGCGCGAAACATCCGGAGGGGTAGACTCGCCCGAATTGATCGCCTATGCTGAAATCTCACTTTTTCCACTACGGAGGACGAGGCTATGGCTGAACTTTCAAACGATGAGCTGAGGGAGCTCGTCAATAGCGAGGAGGTTGATGCCTTCTTTATTTACTTTGGCTCGCAGAACGAATTTGCCGAGAGGTGCATCAACAGCGGGCGGATGTGGATTGGCTATGAGGAGGTCACCCATGATTTCATGTCCAAAACACTCCGCGACGAAACAACAGAGGACAATCAGTCGGCCATCTCGGCCATCAAGGAAGAAATTCAGAAACACCGTGACCTCCGAAAGGAGAGCGGGTTGTTCAGCGCCCGTTCTGCGGCACCGCGCGCAAGGCAACTTCTGCAGTTTTACACGAGCATGACAACAATCTGGATTACGCATTGGAACATGCGCCTGTGGTGGACTCTGACTCTTGCAGATACACCCGTTCACCCTTACAGCAAGGACATGGAGGGTTTGCCAATAGACTGGCGCTGGCGAGAGACTACTGGCTGGCGTGATGATTCTCTGCCTGAGCCGGGTTCTCAGTCTAAATCCGGAGACACCCTGTATCTGCACAGACTGGGCTGGATGATAACTTTGGCCGGTGGATTCACGATCGGAAAGATCAAGGAAGACCCCGAAGGGAAAAAATCATTGTCCTACCTGAAAAATGAGATACTCGGGGGCGACGCGGAGAAAGGCGTGGAGACATTAATCTCCCGCCTCAACGGTGGTCAAATGGAGTGGTTTGTGGACAAACTGTTCTGTGAACACTTCGGCTGGAAGCGAGTCAGTGCCATCGGGAGCACCATTAAGGATATAGATCTGGTCGCGGAAAAAAATGGCAAGCTGGCTTTCATTCAAGTGAAAACCAACTCCGATGATCCCGCTAACTGGATCAAATTCGCTCGCTTAGCCTACGAGTTCCAAAAGAACAGGCGTGACGAGACACGGGAGGTGATCTTTTGTTTTGTCTATCACTCACCGGAAGTCGACCTCGGTTTCGAAACCATTAAACATGGGAGGAAAGAGGCGCTGAAAAGTAAGCGCATCAAGGAAAAAACTCGTGATCAATACGAAGAAGACATTCGTCTTCTTGGAGAGATCAAGAGGGAGTGCAAAATTCCCATTTGCACATGGAATCGCCAGCGTCTGGCAAAAGAGGTGATTAACCACAAAAAGTTGTATGAGTGGTTAAAGGATTTGGTTGGCTGATGCGAAGGGGCGGGGCGATGTTTCGCGCGAAACATTGCCCCCCCGTCGCCAATTGTTTGGCGACCTGCGGTTCGCGCGAAACATTAAAAAATTCAATGTTTTCAGTTTCTCGATGTTTCGCGCGAAACATTAATTTTTCGCGGGCAGCGCCCGCAAGACATCAGCCGGCGCCGTCCGCTTGAGCCATCACCGCAAGAGTCTGAAATTCACGCCCACTAACGCCAAATACACCCCTCCGACAAGAAAAACACGGCGGGGGAAGCCAATGTTTCTTGCGAAACAATTGGCGGCAGGGTCGATGTTTCGCGCGAAACATTTTGAGAATGATTCTAAAATAAAGAACCGAAAACGCAAAAAGAACGCTCCCCCACCCCCGCTTTTTTCAAAAGTTATATAGGGACGCGCGGCGGTGTTTTCAAGTCGGGGGGATGTTTCGCGCGAAACATTAATTTTTTGCGGGCGGCGCCCGCGGGCATCAGTGGGTGCGGTTCGCTTGAGCGGCTGTCGTGGCTAGTCTGAATTTAACTCCCACTAATGCCAAATGCGGCGCTTCGCCTGTCTCCTAATTAATAAGACGCGTCCGCCGACGCCGGAGATCGCGCCGCAGAAAACACAAAATTCGCGGCGGGGTCAATGCCTCCCGTGGAACAAATTAAAGGCGCCGCCTCAAAAAATCGCGCGAAACAAACCCTTGGCATCCGCCGGCGCCGACCTTAGACTTCCACAACAGCAGCCAAAAACAAACCCGAAACAAAAACCCATGCCCCAGGAAGAAAAAGTCACCCGCATCATAGACGGCGACACCTTCAGAACAGCCGACCGCGCAGAAGCCGTGCGCCTCGCGAATGTGGATGCTCCCGAGCGCGGCGAGCCCGGCCACGCCGGCGCGACCTTCGCGCTCAGGCGGCTCATCGGCGACAAGGTCGTCAGCGTGCGCGCCGTCGCCCGCGACTCCTACGGACGCACCGTCGCCGAGGTCAAAATCGGCGAGCGCTCGGTCAACGAGTTCATGCGCGAAATGGTCAAGCAGATGGGCTGGTGAAAGCCCTCCGCCTCAGTCGCCCAGGGGCTGCGGGCCCGTGCGGCCGTGATACGCCGTCAATGACGCCCGAATACGACGCAAATTCTCGGTCGTCTCCTCAGACAACAGCCGCGCCACCAGCAGCGCCAGCGCGTCCACAATGATCAGATGCGCGTAACGCGACGCCGTGGGCTTGTAGATGTCCGGATCCTCGGGCAGTTCGGCGAGGAGTCCGATCGCGGCGACCTCGGCGAGGCGCGTTCCCGGACGCGTCACGCAGATTGTCGTCGCGCCGTAGCCGCCGGCGATTTCCGCGGCGCTGACGAGTTCCTCCGCCTCGCCGCTCGCCGAGACCAGCAGCAGCGCGTCGCCGGCGCCGAGCGTCGCCGCGCGCATCTGCAGCAGGTAGCCGTCGCTCACCGCGACCGACGATTTGCCGAGACGGAAAAACCGGCTCGCCGCCTCCTCCGCCACGATCGACGAGCCGCCGCCGACGCCCGCCGAGACGATCCGCTCCGCGCCGGCCAGCACATCGCGCGCGCGCGCCAGCGCCTCGGGACGCACCTGGCGGCGCATGATGTTCGCCGTCGCGTAGAGCGCGCCGAGGATTGAATCGATCGCCTGTTCTTCCGACGCGGCGGCGCGTTCCGGCGACACTTCCAGGTACTGGAGGCTCACGGCCAGGTTTTGCGCGAGGCGCAGTTTGAATTCGCGGAAGCCGTCGCATCCCATTGTGCGGCAGAAGCGCACGACGGTCGGCGCGCTCACTCCGCACACGGACGACAGTTCGCCGATGGTCATTTCGCTGACGCGTTCGAGGTGCGCGCCGACGTAGTCCGCGACGCGCTGTTCGCGTTCGCCGAATGACAGTCTTTGCAGGTTTGAAATGAGGTCGATGGCGGCGTGTCCGCGGCGGGTGTCGCGGTTTTTTTCTTCTTTGGTCTGATTTGTTTTGATTTTCGCCTGCATTTGTCTGTTTCCTTCGCGGGATTTTAGCGGAAGCCTGAATTCGCGTCAATTCCGCCGTATTTTTGTCCCGGGGGTGATGGAGGGGGAGGCGGGGCTGTCCGTCCGATGTTTCGCGCGAAACATTAAAAATTCACTTTTTTTAATTTTTTTGTCGGCAGCGCCGACAGGCATAAGTGGGTGCCGCTCGCTTGAGCCGACACCGTGAATGTCTTAGTCAAACGCCCACTAATGCCCAAGATCACTCTCCGGCAAATTTTAATGTTTCGCGCGAAACATTTTGAGAATCGTTCTAAATAAGAAACTGGAAGGCGCAGGGAGGGTGCGCCTCCGACCCCGCTTTTTTCAGAAGTCATATAGGGACGGGCATCCGCGTTTTCAAGCCGGGGGCGGAGGCAAGTCAAAGAAGCGCACAGCCTGGTGTCAGAAGCAGGTTGACGCGATAGAATCAGATGACTAGGATCAAAGATCGACACGAAAATGTCACCTCCAGTTGAAACAACTGCCACTTATGCAAGGCGGGGCCGCGACGAAATGGCTAATGCAAAATTAGATGCTGGCGATCTGCTCAAACAGCCCGGACATCGAGGGCAGTCAGCCGAGGCGCGAGGCGCTAGTAAGGCGCCTTCTTTGCGACTGCTTCCCGAAGCTCGCCCCGCCTCCGGCGAGTCGCCGGTGTCCGTTGCTCTGGGAGGACTCATGACTCAGCGCGTCTATAACGGCAACTTCATGGAGATGGCCCCGTCTTTGCCCGATAAAAGCGTCGACATCATCATCGCTGATCCGCCCTATAACGCCAGCAAGGGAGGTGCGTGGTCTGTGGAAAGCGGCGCGCTGCCTGGCATCGGCGGCCGATGGAAGAAAATCTCCGAAGTCTGGGACGATATGCCATTAAACGATTACCTGGCATTCACCCTGCGCTGGCTGGACGAAGCCAGAAGAGTGCTCAAACAGACAGGATCAATGTGGGTGCACGGCACCTATCACAACATCGGCATCATCAATGTCGCGATGCAGACGCTTCGCATCGAGATCATTAATGAGATCGTCTGGTACAAGAGAAACAGCTTTCCCAATCTCTCCGGACGGCGAATCACAGCCAGCCACGAAACAATTCTGTGGGCTCACAGAGGCGGGAGACGCGATTATCGATTCAACTACGAGCAGTCCAAGTTCGGGAACTACTCCGATGACAGGTTAAAGAGCCCGGGCAGGCAGATGCGGACTGTCTGGGACATTCCCAACAACAAGTCTCGCGAGGAGCTGGCTTTCGGTGCACATCCGGCTCAGAAACCCGAAAGACTCAGCCGCAGACTGATTCAGCTGTCCGCGCAGCCCGGCGATGTCTGCCTCGTTCCCTTCGCGGGATCCGGCAGCGAGTGTGTCGGAGCGCATAAAGAAGGGCTGCGCTTCATCGGGTTTGAAACAGACGAGAATTATGTGGAAATTTCACGCAGACGTCTTTCCGCGGCTGGCGCGCCATGAGGCTCAACGCGGCCGCGTCCTGTGATGTCGCTGAAATTCCCGCCCGCGGCGCTGAATTTCATTCGCCGCGCGGCGCGGTTCCTCCTCTCCTGAAGTGGACCGGAAGCAAACGCAGCCAGGCGGCGCAGATAGCGGCTCTCGCTCCGGCATATAACCGCTATTTCGAGCCTTTTCTCGGAGGGGGCGCGCTGCTTTATCTTCTGGGCAGACCGGGGTCGGTCGGAGGCGATTCCTACGCTCCGCTGATGGATTTCTGGACAATGGTTCGTGACGACCCGGAATCTTTGATCGAAGACTACCGGCGGCAGTGGAAAAGCCTGCAGGCTGATTTCCCCGATTACTTCTATCTCGTTCGCGACCGCTTCAATCGCGAGCAGCGGCCGCAGGATCTGAATTTTCTCATGCGCACATGCGTGAACGGGATCGCGCGTTTCAGCAGGAAGGGGAAATTCAACAACTCTTTTCACCTCTCTCGAAGGGGCATGCAGCCTCGCCGCTTCGCTGAAATTGTGCGTGACTGGTCTTGTTGTGTCGCGAACATCGAGTTCATGTGCGGGGATTTTTCTGTCACGGTCGCCGGCTCCCGGGCCGGAGATTTTGTTTATATGGATCCGCCCTACGCCGGCAACAAGCAGCGTTACATCGGCAATCTTGAAATTGATCGATTTTTCACAGCGCTGGAAGAGCTGAACAGACGCGACGTTAAATGGGCTCTGTCTTTCGATGGCGCGCGCGGGAGCACCGTCTACGAGCATGCCGTCCCTCCTGACCTGTATCTTCGCAAAAAGTCCATTCCGAGCGGACACAGCGCGGTCGCGAAAGTCCTGAACGGCCCCGTTGAAATGGTCACCGAGAGTCTTTACCTCAATTACTGATCTTCGCCACCGTGACAAGGTCGCTCCAGGTTTTTAAATCAGCCAGATAGTCGGCCAGAAGCTTTCCCTTCGGGGAAGTTCCGCGAAGATATACGGCGCAATGCCGGCCGCCTTCCCGGAAGACGACGCCTATCTGAAGATCAAGCTTCGTCTGTCGCGGCAGGTCCCGGAGCGGATCAGCAGGATCGCTCAATGGATACGCTCCCGCGGAAAGAAAAACCGTGTCGCGCTTCTTCCATGATTCGCCGCAGACGGACCAGGATCCGGTTTTCCGGTCCCGGCATATGCTTGGCGGCGTATTGAGAAGATCTTTAACATAACGGACAAGACGCGGCCCGATGTTGTTCTCGAACGCGCCGGCCCTCCCCTTGGATTCGACGCACAGGCACACAACTCGCGGGCCGCACCCGAACAGGGCGAAAACATGATCGGGCCGCTTCCCGCTTTCCGGAGACTCGCGGGGCAGGGTGAGCCAGCGATATTCCGATTCGCCGCTGCCCCATCGGAATGAAACGCCGCTCCAGTCCCCGCCCGGCGGATTGCACATCCCCTCGAAAATTATGTCGTCGCCGAGAGATTCAAAAGCGACATGCAGCGCCGTATCCACATCGTGCTCTCCGAACATCCGCAATTGAGGATGGACCTTCAAAGGAATTTTTTCCTTCTTGAGAAAATCCGCCCATGCGTCCTTCTGATAGCCGCGGAAAACCGCCGCCGGTTTATTGATCCCGTCCAGCAGCAGACCGTCGCTTGAGGCGAAGATCGCCTCCCAAAGGCCGTTTCTGGCGGCAAGGCCGGCAGGATCCTGATGCAAAGCATCGTAATGCCAGGCAGGCGCGGGACCGTAGATGAATGTCAGCAATTCCGCATCATCACCGATGAGCATCCGGGCCAGCGGCGCCAGACCGCGATCAGGACGCGCGTCATCGCCTCGCGGCTTAAAGCCCGTTACCCAGGCGATCGCCAGATGCTTTTCGGATTTTGCCAGCCACGCGCGAAAATTTTCGGGCAGGTCAGGGTAAATCGCTTTTGCCTTTTTCGAAAAAATCGGACGACGCGCCTTCGGAACGAAGGACATCGGCAGTCTTGAAGAAGTCAATCCCCAGCTGTCAGACGCTCCGAGCTCCATGAATTTCCGCGCGGAGCCGGTCAGGCGGCTTATATGAGTCCTTTTTTTCCATGCGATCTTCTGCTGCCCGCTCAAAAAATCGAGCATGTTGCTTCCGCCGACAATAGACGCATGAGCCATCCGCCACTGCGCGCCCGACAGTCCGTCTTGCCGGGCTCTGGAATCGGCCAGCAATTCCACCAGCGCCATGCATTTGCCGGTCAGGGCCGGGGCGACACGCATGGGCCTGTCATTGGTCATTGCAAGCCTCAGAAATTTCAGAAAATCCTCGCTGCCAAAGAGCGGTTCATATCTCTCCACCGTTTCAGCGGCGGCGCCCGAATTCGCTTCGTAGATCGGAAGACACACCGAATCGCGATACCGGGTTATAGAAAGAAAGCTGAATGGAACAGCCGGATTCGGCATTCTCTCATGCTTCCGCCGGCGGTCAGATGTCAGCTCGAATCCTCCCAGCTCCGAGACGCAGAAATAAGGAATCCCGGCGCACGCGAAAGAAAAAGCTCTTCCCTGTCTCTGCCATGCCTGGTTTCCTGCCGGCAGCGCGCCGCAAAACTCAACAGCGAACATCACCTCCTCCCGCTCCTCGTGGACACGGGTGACAATAGCGTCTGCCGCTTCGCGGAGCCGGCCTCCAAACAGCCTGATAACGCCGAGTATGTCCTGGTTCCATCGACGCTCGCCGTATCCGGGCAGGAGTTGAAATTGCAGAGCAGATTCCTCGGTTTGAACCAGGTATACCGGGCAAGCAATGGACTCCAAAGGACCAGTGACGGATTTGGTCAGATTTCCAAGTCCGGCGACAATGTAGTTAAGCACTCGGACACATTCGACAATGTTGTCCCCGTGGATATTGTAGCGTTCGCGATTCATCGTGCATCCTCTCTTGGAGTTATATTAGTAAGAATTCATTCTCTATATTCCCCTCGTTTTCAATTTTTTTGTGAATAACCTCATAATCTTCTGAAGGAAATCTACTCGCCAATTCCAGTCTGATGTTTCACGCGAGGACATCCGCAATCTGTAAGAACTCGTTAACAACACAAAGACTAAGCGGGCAAGTGGGCCATCAACGACACCTTCGAAATAAATTTAATTTTGCCGCCAGCGGCGGCGGGCATCAGCGGGCATCGCTCGCCGGAGCCAACGTCTTAAAAGTCCCGAATTCGCGCCCAATTACGCCGAAAATCACGCCAATTACAGCCAAAAAAGACAAAAAATGGCGGGGCAAGGCTCTCCGAAAAACCGACATCCCCCGCTTCCAATGTAATTAAAAAACAAAAAAAGACTTGACAAGCCCAAATTTCGCCAATAATATCTACCTCAATTACAGCGACCCACGCGCCACGGGAGGACACAATGCGCGAATACGCCGCCAGAGCCAGCCACAAACTCAACCTCTGCGTCGAAGCCGTCGTCGCCGCCCTCATGCTCGCCCTCGTCATCGACGTCTGGATCGGCGTCATAGACAGATACTGGTTCCACTGGCAACTGCCCTGGCCCGAAACCCTCGCCCGATACCTCATGATCTGGGCCGCGCTGCTCGCCGTCTCCTGCGGCATCACCCGCCGCGAACACATCGGCCTCACCATCGCCCTGGATAAATTCCCCCCCGCCGTCCGCCGCGCCCTCCTCATCCTCATGGATATCCTCGCCCTCGCCCTCTTCTCATACCTCTTCTGGTTCGGACTGGAATTCGCCGCCTCAGGCGCCAAACGACAGGCAATGATCCTCAACGCCTCGCTGCAGCCCTTCTACGCCGCCATCCCGACCGCCGCCGCGCTCGCCGCCGTGCAACTTTGTCTGGCACTCGTCCGCGACCTCGGCTCACAACTGGAAACAGAAACGGCAACTTCGCCGCCGTCGCCGTCGTCACCGTCGCCGTCACCGCCGCCGAAAGCAGACTCGTGATTGTCGCCGTCTCCTTTGTCGCGCTCATTCTCCTCGGCATGCCCATCGGCTTCGCCATCGGACTCGCCGGCCTCGCCGGACTCGCCTCCCTCGGCGGCGGCGAATTCCTCGCCCTCGGACCCAGCAAAATCTTCAACGGACTCAACATCTTCCCCTTCCTCGCCATGCCCTTCTTCATCCTCGCCGGCGACATCATGAACCACACCGGAATCACCGACCAGCTCGTCAAACTCGCGCGCGCCCTCGTCGGACGCTTCCGCGGCGGACTCGCGCACTCCAACATGGTCGCCTCGGTGCTTTTCGCCGGCCTGACCGGCTCCGCCACCGCCGACGCCGCCGCCTTCGGCAGAACCCTCGTCCCCGCCATGGTGCGGAACGGATACCGCCGCGACTACGCCTGCGCCGTCACCGCCGCCGGCTCCATCATCGGCCCGACCATTCCGCCGTCGGGACTCATGGTCATCTACGGCTCGCTCATGGGCGTCTCCATCGGCGGACTCTTCGCCGCCGGCATTCTCCCCGGACTCGCCGTCTGCGCCGTCTGCATGCTCGTCATCGCCCTCGGCGCCGCCCGCCAGGGACTCCCGCCCGCCGAACACGCCGCCGCGCCGCGCGAAATTCTCTCCACCTTCATCGCCTCGGTTCCCGCGCTGATGATGCCCGTCATCATCCTCGGCGGCATCCTCGGCGGAGTCGTCACCCCCACCGAAGCCGCCGCCATCGCCGTCGCCTACGCGCTTTTTGTCGGCGCCTTTCTTTATCGCCGGCTTTCCTGGCGCGACCTTTTTCATATTCTTGTCCGCACCGCGCGGATCACCGGCGTCATCTTCGTCATCATCGCCTTCGCCGGCATCCTCGGCTGGTGGATGAGTTTTGAGCGGATCCCCCAGGCGGTCGCCGCCTCCATTCTGGATTTCGCCGACAGCCGCGTCGCCGTCATCTCGCTCATCATTCTGCTTCTCCTCGCCGTCGGCATGATCATGGACATCACCGCCATCCTCATCATTCTCGCGCCCATTCTCGTCCCTCTCGCCGAGGGCGCCGGCATGGAGCCGATTCACGCCGGCATCATCTTCATCCTCGCGCTCAACATCTCGCTGATGACGCCGCCCGTCGGCGCGTGTCTCTTCGTGCTTTCCTCGGTGAGCGGCGAGAAGATTGAGCGCATCGCGCGCAAACTCCTGCCGTTTCTCGCCGCCGAGGTCGCCATTCTCTTTCTCTTCGCATTCTGGAAGGACGCCGCGCTTCTGCTGCCGCGCGCCTTCGGATTCGTCCAGTGACTGGACGCCCGCCTGACCAACCAGCATAAGGAGGTCAAATCATGACACCCCGCAGTAAATCCAGCGTAAGAGCCGACGGCGCCTTCGCCGTCGCTGTCGCCGTCGCTGTCCTCGCGCTCGCGACGGTCGTTTCTTCTCCCGCCGCCGCGCAGGAGAAGGTCATCCGCTTCGGACATGACAACAAGACCGATCCCTTTGAAAATCCGGCGCACGCCTGCACCGCGGTTTTCGCCAACATCGTGGAAGCCGACACCAACGGCGCCGTCAAGGTTGAAGTTTTCGGAAGCAACCAGTTAGGCACGGCCGCGGAGCATGTCCAGCAGATGCGCGACGGCGTGATCCACGCGACTCTCACTTCCACGGGAGCCTTCGCCAGTTACTATCCGCGGATTGATGTCCTCAATCTGCCTTTCGCCTTCGCGAGCAACGCCGCGACCTACTCGGTCTTTGACGGCGACTTCGGACGCGCCCTCGCCGACGACATTGAGAGCGAACTCGGCGATGTTGTCGTCCTCGGCTTTCCGGACACGGGCGGTTTTTTCGCGGTCACGAATTCCAAGCGCCGCATCGCTTCGCTCGCCGACTTTGAGGGTGTCCGCATTCGCACGATGACGCTGCCGTCGCATCAGGCGATCATGCAGGCGCTCGGCGCGGAGGCCTATCCGCTCGCCTGGGGCGAGGTCTATTCCGGGCTGCAGACGGGCGTCATTGACGGGCAGATGAATCCGATTCCGATCATCTCGTTCTCCAACTTCTCGGAAGTGCAGGATCATCTCACGCTGACGAACCATCTCTTTTCGCCCTACACCTTCATGGTCAACCGCGAGTTCTTTGACGGACTGACTCCGGCGCAGCAGGCGACTCTGAGATACGCCGCCGAGTCCTGTGTCGCGGCGAGCCGCGGAATTGCGCGGGTCACGGAGGCGTCCGACCGCGGTCTTGCCGGTCTGATGGACAAGATTGAAGTCACCGCCCTGACCGACGCGCAGCGCGCGGAGATGGCCGGCATCACGCAGCCCGTCTTTGAGGAGCACATCGCCGACAATCTTGACGCGAAGGCGCGCGAACTGCTTTCGCTCTTCAAGTCGGAGGTGGCGGCTGCCAACTCCGCCTCCTACATAGAGTAGGGTGGCGCATTTTCCGGCAGAGGGCGCGGAGGACCCGCCGATGCGGGTCTTCTGCGCTTCTCTCGCCACCGAGACCAACACCTTCTCGCCGCTGCGCACGGACTTCTCCGACTTTGAACAGGGGTTGTACGCGCCGCCGGGCAGTCATCCTGACGGCCCCACGCTGTGCAGCGCGGTGTTTCCGGCTTTGCGGCGGCGCGCGCGGCGCGGCGAGATCACGCTCCTGGAAGGCACGGCGGCGTGGGCGGAGCCGGGCGGTCTCCTCAACCAGCGCGCCTGGACGCGTCTGCGCGACGAGATTCTTTCGCAGTTGCGCGACGCGATGCCGGTGCGCGCGGTGCTTCTCGGACTGCACGGCGCGATGATCGCCGAGCGCTGTCTGGATCCGGAGGGCGAACTGATAGAGGCGGTGCGCGGGATTGTCGGTCCCGATGTCGCGGTGGGCGCGACATTTGATCCGCACAGTCATCTGAGCGCGCGGCGCGCGCGTTTCGCCGATGTGATTGTCGCCTTCAAGGAGTTTCCGCACACGGATTTCGTGGAGACGGGCGAGGACTGTGTTGCGCTCACGCTGGCGGCGGCGCGCGGCGAGGTTCGTCCGGAGATTTCGGTTCATGACGCGCGGATGATAGACATGCTTCCGACGCACAGGCAGCCGATGCGCGGATTTATTGACAGGCTTCGGAGTCTTGAGCGCGCGAACGGTGTTTGCGACGGCGACAGTCGCGACGGCGAAAGTCGTGACAGTGACGGCGAAAGTCATAAAAACGGGACTCGCGAAAACGGAATACTTTCTGTTTCGGTGATTCACGGATTTATGGCGGGCGACTCTCCGAATCTCGGCGCGAAGGTTGTGGTTGTCACTGACGGCGACCGTCGGCGCGGCGATGATCTTGCGCGGCGTCTCGCGGACGAGTTGTTTTCTTTCCGGGGGACGACGCGGCCGCGATTTTTCTCGGCGCGCGAGGCTCTTGAGCGCGCCGACTCCGCCGATGTTTCCGGCGACGGCGGCGCGGCGCGCGCGCCTGTTGTTGTCGCGGATGTCTGGGACAATCCCGGCGGCGGCGTGGCGGGCGATTCCACGATTCTGCTTCGGGAGGCTTTGCGGATGCGGCTTCGGAGCGCGGCGCTGGCGACTCTCTGGGATCCGATGGCGGTCCGGCTTTGTTTCGCGGCGGGCGAGGGCGCTGTGCTGCAGTTGCGTTTCGGCGGCAAGACTTCGGCGAGCGCGGGAGCGCCGATAGACGCGCGTGTCACGGTGACGCGTCTGCGGCGGAACGCGAGCCAGCGGTTCGGAGATTCAACGGTGTATCTCGGCGACTGCGCGGCGATCCGCATTCACGGTGTTAACGATGAAGACGACAAAAACGGCGCCGTTAATGTCGACAACAAAGACGACGACAACACCGCCGCCGTCAGTGTTAACGACAAGGACAACAATAACGGTGCCGCCGTTGTCTCCGCCAAAAACGGCGCCGTTAATGTTAATGACAAAGACGACAACAGCGTCGCCGTCACCGTCAATGTCAAAGATGGCGACAAAAACGGCGCCGCCGTTAATGTCCATGTCAACGGCAAGGACGACGACAACGACGGCGGCGGCATAGAAGTCGTCCTCAACTCGCGCCGCGCCCAGACCTTCTCGCCGGACGCCTTCTCAAACATGGGAATAGACCCGGCGAAAAAACGCGTCCTCATCGTCAAATCCAGCAACCACTTCCAGAGCGCCTTCGCCCCCATCGCCGCCGACATCCTCTACGCCGGCATAGACGGACTCTACCCGAGCGATCCGAAAAAAACGCGCTACACTCGTCTCCACCGTCCGCTCTGGCCGATGGTGGAAAATCCCCATGAAGTGGGGGATTCCCGCGCAGCGGAAAATTCCCGCGTAGCGGAAAATTCCCGCGTAGCGGAAAACCCCCACGCCGCCGAATCCGAGTAAACCCCCGCAATGCCCTTCCCCCGGATAGACACCCCCGCCGTCCTCGTTGACCTTGATGTCGTCGACGCCAACATCGCCGCCTTCCAGAACTTCTGCGACGACGCCGGAATGAAACTGCGCCCGCACATCAAGACGCACAAACTCCCCTTCCTCGCGCGACAGCAGATCAGCGCCGGCGCCGTCGGCGTCACATGCCAGAAAGTCAGCGAAGCCGAAGCCATGATCGCCGGCGACGACAACGACAGCGACAACAGCGCCCTCGGCGACATCCTCATCACCTACAACATCCTCGGCGACGCCAAACTCGCGCGCCTCGCCCGGCTCGCCGCGAAGGCGAAGGTCTCGGTCGTCGCCGACAACGTCGCGGTCGTTGACGGCCTCGCGCGCGCCTTCGGCGACGCCGCCGCGCCGATGCGCGTCCTCGTTGAATGTGACACCGGCGCCGACAGATGCGGCGTGCGCGACCCCGACGCCGCCGCCGTCCTCGCCGAACGCGTCGCCGCCGCGCCGGGACTTCATTTCGCCGGACTGATGACCTATCCGCCGCCGGGCAGGGTCGCCGATGTCCAGGAGTGGCTGAGCGAGGCGCGCCGCCGATGCGAGGCGCGCGGCTTAAGCGTGGAGGTCGTTTCGTCGGGCGGCTCTCCCGACATGTGGAATCTCGGCGAGATGAACGCCGTCAGCGAGTACCGCGCCGGCACCTATGTCTACTACGACCGCTCGCTGCACGCGCGCGGCGTCTGCGACTGGAGCGACTGCGCCCTCACCGTTCTGACCACGGTCGTCTCCGCGCCGACGGAGACGCGCGCCGTGATAGACGCCGGCTCCAAGGTTCTGACCTCCGACCTTCTGGAGATGCGCGGGCATGGACATGTCCTCGCGCGTCCCGACCTTGAGATTGACGGACTCTCCGAAGAGCACGGACGCGTCACGGGCGCGCCGACGCGGCTGCGAGTCGGCGACAGGCTGCGGATCGTGCCGAATCATGCCTGTGTTGTGGCGAACATGCTTGACCGGGTGGAACTTGTCCGCGGCGACGAGGCGGTGGATGTCGCGGAGGTTGTCGCGCGCGGACAGGTCTGGTGAGCGCGTGGAAATTCTGAATCACTGAAAACGGGAGAACTCTGATGACTGTCAAACGCATTGGCAACGAGAAGACGGGCGCGGGCGGGCAGCCTTTGCCGTTTTCGCCGGCGGTTCGCGCCGGGGATTTCGTTTATGTTTCGGGACAGGTGGCGATGCGCGAGGACGGCGAGATCGAGTCTGGCGGCGTGGAGGCGCAGACCCGGCGCACGATGGAGAATCTTGTTTCGGTTCTTGGCGCGGCGGGCTGTACGCTTGCGGATGTGGTGAAGGTGAATGTGTGGCTTGACGACCCGCGTGATTTCTGGACATTCAACCGGGTGTATGCGGGTTATTTTCCGGACGGCGCTCCGGCGCGCTCCACGGTGTGTTCGCGTCTGATGGTGGATGCGAAGGTTGAGATTGACGCTGTTGCTTACAAGCCCCTGTGAGACTCCCCTAATTAAGAGACAGACGAAGCACCGCCTCTGGCATTAGTGGGACTTTGACTAAGACATTCACAACAGCCGCTCAAGCGAGCGATGCCAGCAGATGGGTGCGGGCTAG
>JALCBB010000184.1 GCA_028066985.1 Alphaproteobacteria bacterium | reverse complement strand
TAATGCCGGAAATTACGGAAATTCAGGCGCCGTCAATACAGCCCCCAAACCAAGCCCGCCACCCCTCCTTGACACACAGCCACACCAGGCGTAAATCCCAAGACATGAACTCCCCCGAAAATATCGCCCCGATGCCCCGCGTCCCCGCGGAACTCTCGCCCCGCATCACCGCCCCCGCACAGCCCGCCACCAACTGGAAACAATGGCTCCACAATAACCAGAACCTCCCCGCCATCATCCCCGAAAACTCGTCACCGACCCCGTGGCCCCGAATCACCCTCCGCGGCAAAACCATCCCCGCCCGCCCCGACATCGCGCAGATGTACCGCGAAAACCAGACGCAGGTCCGCACAGAACTCAAAAAATACGACCTCGCCGGCGTTGTCCTCTACGACCCGCTCAACATCAGATATGTCACCGGCACGAGAAACATGTCCGTCTGGACAATGCACAACGCCGTCAGATACGCCTTCCTCCCCGCCGAAGGTCCGCTCACCCTCTTTGACTTCCACAACTGCGAACACCTCTCGCACGGACTCGACACCGTGCAGGAAGTCCGCCACGCGAAATCCTGGACCTTCTTTGAAGCCGGCTCCCTCGCGCCTCTTGTCGTCAAAAAATGGGCGGCCGAAATTCACGACCTCCTCGTCACGCACGGCGGCGGCAACAAACGGCTCGCCTTTGACTGTCTTGATCCGCAGGGCGCCTTTGAACTCGCGCGCCTCGGCGCCGACATCAAAGACGGGCAGGAAATCCTGGAACGCTGCCGCGCGCGCAAGTCGCGCAACGAACTCGCCGCCGTCCGCCGCGCCGTTGAAGTCTGCGAAGCCGCGCTCGCCTCCCTGCAGGACACCATCACGCCGGGCGCGACCGAAAACCAGATCTGGGCGAAACTCCACGAGGTCAACATCGCCAACGACGGCGAGTGGATAGAAACACGCCTCCTCGCCTCGGGACCCCGCACCAACCCCTGGTTTCAGGAATCCAGCGACCGCAAACTGGAAGCCGGCGACATCATCTCCCTGGACACCGACCTTGTCGGGCCGCACGGAATGTGCGTGGATATGTCGCGCAGTTTTGTCTGTCCCGGCAAGCCTCCCTCCGACGAGCAGCGCGACGCCCACAGTCTCGCCCTTGAGCAGATTCGCCACAACACCGAACTCCTCAGGCCGGGCGTCACCGCGGAGGAGATCAGCGAAAAAGGCTTTCAGCTCCCCGAGGCGTATCTTCCCAACCGGTACAGCGCCGTCATTCACGGCGTCGGCATGGCGGACGAATGGCCGCGCGTCGCCTACAAAGAAGACAGCGCCGACGGCGTGCCGGAGGTCACGCTTGAGGAGGGCATGACGCTCTGCGTTGAGTCCTACGCCGGCAAGGCGGGCGGCGGTGTCGGCGTCAAACTTGAGGAGCAGGTTCTCGTCGGCGCCGACGGACCGATCATGCTCACCTCGTATCCTTACGCCGAAGAACTTGTCGGCGCGGGCTGGGTTTAGGCGCTTGTGAGCGATGTCGCGTTCGGCGCCGGCGCCGGCGACGCTGCCGCGCGTCGTCCTCAGGAAAGACGCCGAGCGGCGTCTGCGTCGCGGACATCCCTGGGTTTTTTCGAACGAACTCGCTGACGACGGCGCGCGGGGCGATCTGGTCGCCGGCGCGCCGGTCACTGTTGTTTCCGCGGGCGGACGCGGACAGGGCTCGTTCTTTTTTCATCCGCACAGTCTGATAGCGGCGCGGCGCTACACGCGCGAGAACGATCAGATTCCGGACGCGGACTTCTGGCGGCGGCGGCTTGTGGTCGCGGCGCGGCGGCGGGCGGCGTTTTTTGACGCGCCCTGGCATCGTCTCGCGCATGCCGAAGCCGACGGACTGCCCGGCGCTGTGATTGATCGTTTCGGCGATGATTTTGTCATTCGCACCGAGTCGGCGGGAATGGAGCGCGTGCGCGGTGATCTTGTCAGGGCGATTCAGGATGAATTCCGGCCGCGCGCGATTGTTGCTCGTGATGACGCGCCGCTTCGTCTGCTTGAGGGGCTTTCGTCGTCGGTGTCGGTGCCGTTCGGCGCGGATGATCTGCCTTCGCGGGTATGGGTTCCCGAGGGCGGGCTCAGGTTCGCCGCCGACCTTCTGCGCGGACAGAAGACGGGCTGGTTTTACGATCAGTCGCCGCAGCGTCTGCGCGCGGCGTCGCTGGCGCGGCATCGGCGAGTGCTTGATCTTTATTGCGGGACGGGTGCTTTCGCTTTGCATGCGCTGGCGGGCGGGGCGGTTTCGGCTGTCGCTGTTGACCGGAGCGCCGACGCGCTTGCGCTTGCGGCCGAGTCTGCGGAGGCGGCGGGACTTGCGTCGGGGCTTTCTTTGCATGAGGACGAGGTTTTTCGCGCGGCGCGGGCTTTGATTGACGCGGGGGAGGTTTTTGATTTTGTGATTGCCGATCCTCCTGCTTTCGCGCCGCGGCGGAGGGACCGTCCGCAGGCGTTGCGCGCGTATCGCAAACTGGCGCGATTTTGCGCGCGACTTGCCGGACGCGAGGGTTTGATTTTGATTTCTTCGTGTTCGCATCATATTTCGGCGTCCGAGTTTCGGGAGGCGGTTTCGGGCGGCTGTGCTGATGTGCAGCGTTCGGCGCGACTTATGTATTTCGGGGGTGCTGGCGCTGATCATCCTGTGCTGCTTGCTCTGCCCGAGTCTTCTTATCTCAAGGCGGCTCTTCTCTCCCTTTAATTAAGAGACGGACGAAGCACGCTCTCCGGCATTAGTTGATACTTTAATTAGGAGACAGACGAAGGGCGGCCCCTGGCATTAGTGGGAGTTTGACTAAGACATTCACGGTGTTGGCTCAAGCAAGCAGCACCAACTGACGGGTGCGGGCTAGCCCGCAAAAAAAAATTAAAAAATTAATTTGACTATTTAAGGGGTCAATTAAAATAAATTAATTTCTTTTTAATTTAATTTTTTGCAGGCAACGTCCGCGGGCAGTGGCGAGCCGCCACGGGCATCAGCGGGTGCGGTTCGCTTGAGCGGCTATTGTGAATGTCTTAGTCAGACTCCC
>JALCBB010000183.1 GCA_028066985.1 Alphaproteobacteria bacterium | reverse complement strand
CGAGCGATGCCAGCAGATGGGTGCGGGCTAGCCCGCAAAAAAAATTAAAAATTAAATAGACAAATAATGGTGTCTATTAAATAATAGACAATTAATGTGTTAAAAAGTGATGTGTTCTGTTGCTAGTCAGACAATTAATGGGGTCAATTAAATAAATTAATTTCTTTTTAATTTAATTTTTTTTGCAGGCAGCGCCTGCGGGCATCAGTTGGCATCGCTCGCTTGAGCCGCTATCGTGAATGTCTTAGTCAATCTCCCGCTAATGCCGGAGGGCGCGCTTCGTTGTCTCCTTAACCGGATTCCCGCTCGCCCTCAACCCGAGAAGAAGTCTCAGCCCTCGGCCGCATCCGCGCCCGCAAAAGCAACACCATAAACACCAGCAACAACAGCGCACCCGCCGCAAAGACCACATCCCCAGGCACCCGAATCCACACAAAACGCTCCATCCACACCGAATGCACAAACTCCGGACTCCGCGCCGCCCAGTAACCCACGCTGAATGAACGATGCGCCTGCATCAATCCCTGCGGCAACAGCGAAAAGAACACCATCAACGCAAGACCGCCGTTCAAAAGCCAGAAAACCCACTTGAGAATCGTGTCAGACCAGGCGTCCACATTCCCCGCAAGACCGCGCATGCAGAAAATCAGAAAACCCAGACCAAGCAGACCATACACCCCGAACAACGCCGCATGTCCATGCGTCGGCGTCGTCATCAGTCCCTGCACATAGTACAGCGACAAGGGCGGGTTGATCAGAAAACCAAGCACCCCCGCGCCCACCAGATTCCAGAAGGCAACCGCCAGAAAAAACATCAGCGGCATGTGATAACTCTTCATCCACGGAGCATCACGCTCGATACGCCAGTGATCATAAGCGTCAAAGGCGATCAGCGCCAGCGGCACCACCTCCAAAGCCGAAAACACCGCGCCGAGCGCAAGCACCATCTGCGGCGTCCCCGAAAAATACAGATGATGGAAAGTGCCGAGAACACCACCGCCAAGAAAAATCATCGCGCTGAACATCACATAAATGGACGCGTTGCGCGGATTCAAAAGACGCATATGCACAAACACCCACGCCACCCACGCCGTCGCGAAAACCTCAAAGACTCCCTCAACCCAGAGATGCACCACCCACCAGCGCCAGTACTCCGCGACACTCAGATGCGTCTGACGATCCCAGAGCAGACCGGCGCCGTAGAGCAGTCCGACGGCGACGGTCGCGGTGAAAAGAAGCAGCAGCAGATGCTGGTCCGGACGCCGCTCGCGAATCGCGGGAACCACATTGCGTCCCATGAGAACAAGCCAGAACAAGAGACCGCCGAACAACAGCCACTGCCAGAAGCGTCCGAGATCAAGGTATTCGTAACCCTGATGTCCGAACCAGAAGTTGATGACGGGATTCTTGATGTATCCCTGAATCGCCAGCCACTCGCCCGCCATGGAACCGACCGTCACCACGATCAGCGCGACCCACAGCACATCAACAAGAAGTTTCTGACGCGGCATTTCGCGTCCGGAGATGAGCGGCGCGGCGTAGAGTCCGGCGGCGAGCCAGGATACTGCTATCCACGAGATCGCCAATTGCGTGTGCCATGTTCGCGTCAGGGCGTAGGGCAGGTAGTCGGCGAGAGGAATGCCGTAGAAGTCGTGTCCTTCGACGGCGTAGTGCGCGGTGACGGCGCCGAGCAGGATCTGCAGTCCGAAGAGAAGCGCGACGACCCAGAAGTACTTCTCGGTCGCGCGCATTGACGGCGTCAGACGGAGGTCGTCGAGCGGATTCTTCTGGCTGTATCCTTTTTCGGGCGCCTGTTCCAGCTGCCAGACTTCGCGCTCGCGGTTGAAGAACCAGGCGAGGAGTCCGATGCCGGCGATGAGGAGGGCGATGCTGATGATTGTCCAGATGAACGCCTCGGGTGTGGGACGGTTGCCGACCAGCGGCTCGTGCGGCCAGTTGCTCGTGTAACTCACATTGTCGTCGGGACGGTGCGTGACGGAGGCCCAGCTTGTCCACCAGAAGAAGGCGGTGAGGGCGCGGCCTTCGTCGGGGGTGAGTCCGGAGCCGAGCGGCGAGTTCGGGATGGCGTAGGCTTCGCGCAGTTTATCAAAGGAGTCGGAGTTGTGCGCGGCGTCTATGCCGCCGAAGAGGGTGGAGTAGTGCCGCACGCTTTCGCCGATGGCTTCGCCGCGGTCGTCGCTGACGGTGATGGTTTTGGAGGCGGGGTCGTAGCGGTTCTGCTCCATTTCCAGTTCAAGCCGCGCTTTGAGGACGGCCTGGGTTTCGGGCGTGGCGATGTCGAAGTTGCCGGCGGCGCGTCTGTCGAGGATGGCGACGGCTTCGCGGTGGAGTTGGTCTGCGGTCCAGTCCGGGGCGAGGTATCCGCCGTGTCCCCAGACGGAGCCGAGTTGCATGCCGCCGAGTCTGCGCCAGACGTCCATGCCGTTCTGGAAGTCGGAGCGGCTGAAGATTTCCTGTCCGGATTCGGAGACGACGCGTTCGGGGATTGGCGGCGCCTGCTGGTAGATGCGTCCGCCGACGAAGAGCAGGACGCTGAACGAGACGAGCAGCGAGACTGCGAAGATGATCCAGAGTCGCTGGATGGTGAAGATGTTGCGGTAGTCCATTTTTGCCTCCCCTGCTGGAAAAACCGATTCGGGCGATGGTACGCTTGATTGCGGACATGTGCAAGTGTGAAATTCGGCATCAGCGGACACTTTAATCAGGAGACAGACGAAGCGCGGCCTCCGGCATTAGCGGGCGTCTGACTAAGACAGTCACGATGCCGGCTCAAGCGAGCGATGCCGGCAGATGGGTGCGGGCTAGCCCGCAAAAAAAAATTAAATTAAAAAGAAATTAATTTATTTAATTGACCCCATTAATTGTCTATTAATAATTAACAGAATAAATTTCTTTTTAACACATTAATTGTCTATTATTTAATTAATGAAAAACAATTTATTTTAATTGACACCGGTTATTGTCGTCCATTCATTAATAGTCAAATTATTTATTTAATTTTTTTTGCGGGCTAGCCCGCACCCATCTGCCGGCATCGCTCGCTTGA
>JALCBB010000027.1 GCA_028066985.1 Alphaproteobacteria bacterium | reverse complement strand
AACGAAGAGCAGCCCTTGGCATTAGTGGGAGTTAAATTCAGACTAGCCATGATGCTGGCTCAAGCGAGCGATACCAGCAGATGCCCGCAGGCGCTGCCTGCAAAAAATAAATTAAAAATAATTAATAATTAAAGAGACAACGAAGAGCAGCCCTTGGCATTAGTGGGAGTTAAATTCAGACTAGCCATGATGCCGGCTCAAGCGAGCGATGCCAGCAGATGGGTGCGGGCTAGCCCGCAAAAAAAATAAATTAAAAAAGAAATTAATTTAATTAATTGAACCCATTAATTGTCTTATTAATAATTAACAGAATAAATTTCTTTTTAACACATTAATTGTCTATTATTTAATTAATGAAAAACAATTTATTTAATGGACTTCATTAATGGTCAAATTATTTTTTTTAATTTTTTTGCGGGCTAGCCCGCACCCGTTAGTTGGTGTGTTTCGCTTGAGCCGGCATTGTTAATGTCTAAGTCAAACTCCCACTAATGCCAGATGCCGCACGCCGATTTAATTGACACTATTATTTGTCTATTAATAAAGAGCAAATTAATTTCTATTTATTTTTTTGCAGGCGGCGCCCGCAGGCGTAAGTTGGTGTCGCCAGCAGGAGCGTCTTTCACGGCTAGTGCAAAGTCCGCTCTCACTGGTGGAAAGGCTTGCTCCCGCGGGACTCTCCGCAGTGCGGCCTCTGGCATTAGCGGGCGTTGGACTAAGACATTCACGACAGACGCTCAAGCGAGCAGCACCCGCTGATGCCCGCAGGCGCTGCCTGCAAAAAATTAAAAAGGATTCGGCGGGTGGTATATCTTGCCTAATCAGGTTAGAATAAGGGGTGAACTGATTCGCTTGGAAGGGCACAGGGTGAGAAAATTGAGCGGCCATCGAGAATTTCTTCAGAAAGTCGAACACGGGCTGTGGAAGGTGTTCGACGACGCCGAGGCTCTGCCTGCCCGGGAGGATTCCCGGGCTTTCGGCGCCATGATCGAGTCAAGAATCCGGTCTTCCTGGAAATCACTGTGCTCCGAGGCGGGCGCGAAAACGGCTCCTGATTCCGGACGGCGCGCGATATACGATGTCGCGCTTGAATATGACGGGAAATTTTTCGGATTTGACATCAAGACCAAAGATCTGGACAACGAGCGATATTCCGATGGAGGAGTATGTTCGGTTCACAATCTTCTCCGGTTCCTTGCCAACAGCAAGGGGATTTTTGTCGTTGTCGAGTTCAGTCACAGGAAAGCGCCTTCTGACAGAGGGCGGCGCCGCCTGGAGCATATATGTGTTGTTCCGTTTCATGTCCTGCCGAAGGAGACATACCGCATTGAGAACCTGGGCACAGGTCAGCTCCGGCTGGAGCATGGGATTTTCTCGATCTATGACAATATTGAATGGGGCCGGTCAATTTTTGATTTCTTCGATTTTTTCACGGAGAAGGCCGTTGAACACTATGAGAAGGTCGGTCGCGACGCGGCCGGGAGAGCGGCGGGCATGAAGCGCTTCCGGGAAAATGGCTACATTAAATTTTGACGAGCGCGACACCGCGGAGCACTCGGTGGGACGCGTGTTCACTCCGCTGGAATGGGCGGAGTGGCTGATAGAGGCGGGCGGCGTGTATGATGTCTGGCTTGCGGGCGGCAGGATTATCGATCCGACTTGCGGAGACGGCCGCTTTCTGGAGGCCTTCCCGAGTCTCGCGATGAAACGAGGGGATCGTGTCACCGCGAAGATGCTGAAGCAATTGTTCGGAATCGAGCTGGTGCCCGGGGACAAGCGCTCGTTCCTGGAGCGGATGGAGCGAAAATTTTCCGTGTCGTTTCCCGAGGACAATGTGCGGACCGCCGACTTCATACTGATGGATGACGCCCTGAAGTGTGACGCGCTGGCCGGCAATCCGCCGTGGATCAATTATGTGGATATCCCCCGGCCGCTTCAGGAGCGCTGGCGGAATCGTTTTGTGGAATTGGACCTGGTGAATGACAGGAAGAAGGCTTTGCTCGGGGGCAGCAGGGTCGACCTGGCTTCCCTGGTGATCAAGAAGGCGCTTGACAGGCATTTAATGCCCGGGGGACGCGCCGCGTTTTTTCTGCCGCTGTCTGTTTTCTTCAATGACGGAGCGAACGACCGGTTCCGGCCGTTTCCGCGCAGCGGTCACAGCTACGCGGTGCGGCATGTGTGGGATTTCGGGAACGACAATATATTCAACGGGATCAGGACTCGTTTCGGCGCGGCGGTTTTTGTATCGGGGAGAGAGCAGAAGTGGCCTGTCCGCGCGCAGGTTCGCGTTCAGGAAAAATGGGAAAATTTTTCCGTTCAGGCGAGCGATCGGAAAAGCGGGCCCTGGGTGCGCCACGAAAGTGAAGCCGGGGCGCGTGATTTCCGGATTCCTTCCATAGAGATTCGCGAGGGCCAGATGCCGAGACAGGGGGTTAACACCTGCGGGGCGAATCACCTGTTCATCTTTGAGAGGGCCGGCGATGAATCGGCGCGCGGCGTCTGGATCAACGGCGAGGGACGAACTGTGAATCTTGACGAGAGGGTTCTGTTTCCACTGGTCGGTCGTGAACAGTTCGGGCACGCGAGAGGGCGGCGGCAGAAGTGGGTTTTGATTCTTCACGATCGGAAGAGCGGCAAGCCCATGGCGATGGAGGAGATTCAAAAATACGAGGGCGCGGTGAAGTACCTGGAATGCCGCGAAAGCGTCTTGCGCGCGCGCAAGGGGGTCCTGATCAATTCGCATATAAAAAGGGGGCGCTGGTGGGCCCTGCTGGGTGTCGGACGGTATTCTTTCGCTCCCTGGAAGGTGGTATGGGAATCGCTGGGGCAGAAGGAGTTTAAACCGATTGTCGTGGAGGGGCGCTGGCAGGGCAATCAGGCGCTGCATGCGTTCTGTCCCTGTGAATCGCGCGGCGAGGCGGAGAATCTTCGCGCGGCTTTAAGCGACGAGAGCGTCAAGGAGTGGCTGAGCAAAAGCGGGATGGAGGGAACATGTAACTGGGCGCAGCCGGGCCGAATTCGCCGGATCATGCGCGAACATCTTTGTGTCGAACAGGAGAGCCTTCTTTGATATTTTGCTCTCCCGAGCGATCAAGGCGTCCCGGTCGCGCGCATCGGTCTCTGACTGTCACGAAGCCGGGCTTAAATCTACGGGCGCTGCCCCCTTGTCTGTGTCGCCGCGGACGGGCACAATGGGGCGCGGCTGACAAAACACCGGAACGGGAGGAGATCATCAGATGAAAACACATGCGCGCGTAACAGTGATCGGCGGCGGAGCAAACGGCGTCTCCACACTCTACCACCTCGCAAAAGCCGGCTGGCACGATGTCGTCCTCTGCGAACGCGCCGAACTCACCGCCGGCTCAACCTGGCACGCCGCCGGACTCCTCCCCCTCTACCACTTCAGTTACACGGCCGGACAGTTCCACAAATACTCCGTGGACCTCTACAAAGAACTCGCCGCCGAAACCGGACAGGAAATCTCCCTCCATGTCACCGGCAACCTCCGCCTCGCCGCCGACAAAGAATGGCTCGACGAATACAAAAAATACTGCGGCATCGCCAACACCATCGGCGTGCCGTTTGAAATGGTGACGCCCGACGACATCAAAAAGTTGTGGCCCTTCTGCGAGACCGGCGACCTCCTCGGCGGCATCTACCACCCCCAGGACGGACACATCGCCCCCGCCGATGTCACCTACGCCATGGCGAAAGGCGCCCGCGCGAACGGCGCCGAAATCTACCAGCACACGCCGGTCACCGGGATCACCCGCGCGGCGTCCGGCGAACTGACGGTGACAACGCCGAAGGGCGACATCACCTGCGAGCATGTCGTCCTGGCGACCGGCTGCTACGCGCGCGAGGTCGGCGCGAAACTCGGCCTGGATGTTCCCGCGATTCCGATGGAGCATCAGTACATCGTCACCGACGAACACCCCGCGCTGGTTGAACGCCACGAGCGCGGCGACCCCGAACTCGCCGTCCTGCGCGACGCCGGCGGCGCGTATTACCTGCGCGAGGAGCGCCGCGGTTTCATTCTCGGTCCCTACGAGCAGGCGGGCAAGTCGTGCTTCGCCGACGGAGTGCCGGCGTCCTTTGAGAAAGACCTGTTCCCCGGCGACCTTGACCGTCTCATGCCGCATGTTGAGGCGGCGATGGCGCGCGTGCCGATGTTCGCGGAGGTCGGCATCAAGGAGATCGTGAACGGCCCCATGCAGTACACTCCCGACGGCGCGGCGCTGGTCGGTCCGGCGTGGGGTCTGCGGAATGTCTGGCTCAACGAGGGACACACCTACGGCATCGTCGGCGCGGGCGGCGTCGGACGCGCGCTCGCCGCCTGGATCATTGACGGCGAGCCGCCCCAGGACATGTGGGACTACGACCCGCGCCGCTACGGCGACTGGGCTGACGGCGGCTATGTGCGCGTGAAAAACGAGGAGACCTACCGGCACATGTATCACCAGCACTATCCGAACGAGGAGCGCGGCGACGCGCGTCCGCATCGGGTGAGCGCGCTGTATGGACGGCTGGACAAGTCGGGCGCCGTGTGGGGTCATCGTTACGGCATGGAGGTTGCGAACTGGTTTGCTTTGACCGGCGAGGCGGTGGAGACAGCGCCGACCGACACGGCGACGGTGACGACGACAGAGACGACGACAACGGGCGGGCGCGATGAGTCAATTGGTAATGAGACGACGACAACGGGCGGGCGCGTGCTGGATGTTCCGTCATTCAGAAGAAGCAATGACTTCGGCTTTGTGCGCGGCGAGGCGCTCGGACTGCATGAAGGCGCGGGTCTGATGGACATTTCGGCGTTCACAAATTTTGAGGTGACGGGAGCGAACGCCGAGGGCTGGCTGGATTCGCTTGTGGCGAACAAGGTTCCGTCGCGTGTCGGCGGCATCGCGTTGTGTCATTCTTTGTATTCCGACGGCGGTATTCGCAGCGAGTTCACGGTGACGAAACTGGACGAGGGACGCTTCTATGTCGTCTCGTCAACGACGGCGGAACGTTTTGACTGGGATTTCTTTAATAAGAGTGTTGTGGCGGGCGTGGAGTTGCGGAATCGCTATCTTGAGATGGGAACGCTTGTTCTTGCCGGACCGCGCGCGCGCGACATTCTCGCCGAGACGACCGACACTTCTCTCGCGACATCTGATTTCCCCTGGCTGACGGCGCGGGAGATGCGTGTCGCCGGACGCGATGTGTATGGTCTGCGAATTAATTTCGCGGGCGATCTCGGCTGGGAGTTGCACGGACGCAATGAGGACATGCCCGCGATCTTTGACGCCCTTGTTGAGTCTGGCGGCGGGCGTGGTTTGGTTCAGGTCGGGATGCGGGCTTTGGGGAGTTTGCGGCTGGAGAAGTCGTATCGCTTGTGGTCGGTGGACTTGACGGCTGACTACAGTGTTCTGGAGTCCGGTTTGGGACGCTTCGTGCGCCTTAATAAGGACGCTGATTTCTGCGGACGCGCGGCTTTGCTGCATGAGAGGGAGCATGGTGTGCGCTGGGGCGAGGCGGATGGTATGGGACGCGGCGGGGATCGGTGTCGTGAGTTTGTGACGATGGAGGTTGAGCATGGCGGCGGTGTGGAGTCTGCTGTTGTGGACGGCGTAAGAATTGCCGACCCGTACGGCAACGAGCCGTTATTTTCCGGCGGACGCATGGTGGGCCGCGTGACATCGGGCGGCTGCGGACATCGTGTGGGGAAGGTTCTGGTGCTGGCTTATGTGGAGGGAGGTTTCGGCGGAGTCGGCGCGGAGTTGGAGATTGAGATACTGGGCGAGCGTCATGTGGCCCGTGTCATTCCCGAATCCCCCTTTGACCCCTCCAACACCCGCCTCCGTCTTTAATTGACACCATTAATTGTCTTATTAATAATTAACAGAATAAATTTCTTTTTAACACATTAATTGTCTATTAATAATTTAACAAAAAACAATTTATTTAATTGACACTGTTATTTGTCTATTAACAAAGAGCAAATTAATTTCTATTTATTTTTTTGCAGGCAGCGCCTGCGGGCATTAGTGGGTGCGGTTTGCTTGAGCCAGCATCGTGACTCGTCTTAGTCCAATGCCCACTAATGCCAAATGCCTCCCGCCGTAGTGGTCTTAAGTCAAACGCCCACTAATGCCAAATGTTGTGCTTCGGGGGGGCCTCACTTACGGCGGGTGCCGCCGAGGACCTCTTTGTCGTGGCTGCGCTTCACTACGCCAACCCCCAACACAGACAAAGCCACACCCCACACAATAGACAACTCCGCCATCCCAGATAAAATTTCGCCCGCACGATCCGGAGTCACCACAATCGCCCAGGTCAATGCCGCCGTCTGAACCGTCCACGCCAATGCCACCGCGTAGCCGAAGGTCGGGCGCCAGCGACGGACATAACTGTCCTCGCTCCCCACCTCAGCCCTCAAGGAACGATTCACCTCGCCAACCAAAACCCTCTCATGCTCCAACTTCAAACGCAGCGCCTCCTCCGTATGACGGTTCGCCTCCGCCAACTGCTCGGCGTCCAGACGATCGCCGTCGCTTAACTCCGTGCGTAACGCCTCTAACGCATGGACTGCAGCACCGGCAACTCCGGCGCCGTTTTTGTCGCCGTTTTTGTTGTCGCCCGACAATGAGCGCAACCCCGGCAATAAAACATCGACCAGCGCCGTCACACCAAACTTGCCAACTAAACCCGCAACCGACATCGTTCTCTCTCCTCTCATTTTTCACGCGCCTCAAGACGAGACATTAACAAGTCGTCCAACTTGCCCTCAATACGAAATAAATGCCGCGACAGCCGCGACTCCGACTCGCGCAAAGAAACCTGCGTCGCATAACCGCTCGCCACCTCCAGCCGAAAATGCGCCAGGCGCGAACCCTGCTCAGACACCGACTCGCTCAACTCCTCGTAGCGCGACTCGCAGCGTCGCGCCAGTCCGGCGTCGCGGCGCATCAGCCACGCCAGCAAACCCCCCAACAACGGCAACTCCACCGCCGTTATCCACCACACCAGACCTGAATCAAAAGTTAAATCCATATCTTTTCACTCCTTCGCCATCGTTGTCCGTCAAAATTTAATTTTTGCAGGCAGCGCCTGCGGGCATCAGTGGGTATCGCTCGCTTGAGCCAACGCCGTGACTGTCTATGTCTAACTCCCACTAATGCCAAGGGCCGTTCTTCGTCTGTCTCCTTAAGGTAAAGAGGAGTAGGGGTCTACTTCGGGCAGGTGCGTGATGCCGCCGCCCCCGCGCCATCTCATGCCGCGAACCGACTCCAAACCGCCGCCCCTTATCAGTCCGTACGAATACGCCGTCGCCACCGCGTCCATTCCGTCGTCGTGAAGTCCGGGAACATCAGGACGCCACGAATTCAACTCGCTCACAAACGGCGTCGACATCACCGAACTATGCACCATCAATTGTCCGGAACTGAACAACGCCCCTAAGCCATGCTCAATCCTCCGAGACTTGTTGTCCCGCGTGTGCCGCTCCGTCACCACCGCGTTCACTCCGCGCGCCGACAACGCGCCGCGCAAAGGTCCGGGCAGATACGCGCCGACGCCGTTAACCTCAATGGAGATCACCGGCACATGAAAAGACTCAACAAACTCAGCGACCTCGCCGCACAGCCAGTCCAAAGGAGACTGCAACTCGCCGGGCGGCGGCGATCCGGCGTAGAACAAGCGATGCAGGTAAATCGCGCCGCCGCGCGTCAAATTTTCGGCGGGGTCAATGTCCCCCTGGCGGGGCGCCGTTCTTTGCGCCTCCTGAAACAGCAAAGCCACGACATTCCTATCACGGCGGACGCCTTCGCCGCGTAAATGCACGACAGCAGGATCCCAGTGACACGACGAGCGCACCAGGCGGCGTCCGCCAAGTTCCAAAGCAGTTTCGCCGCCGGCCTCGCGGCAGGATATTTCTCCGTCGTAAACGCGGTTACGCAAAAGGCTGGAGTGAAACGGATATTCGCCGTCAACCTGCGGGCGCAAAAGCATCTGCGAGCCGAAACGTCCCGCGCCGACGGTTTCGCGTAAAGAATGCAGAGAACGGCGGGTGTGCTGCTGGGGGTTCGTCGGGCGTCCCGAAGAGTCCAAAGCGGGGACGCGCAAAGTGCGCCAGCCCGACAGAAAGGGCGGCATTCCGTCGGCGGCAGGCTCGCCGGAGTAAATGGATTCCGCGTGGTGCGGCGTGCCGAGGTGCAAAGTGATGCCGCCGGGAACACGGACGAAATCCAGTTCGTGAAGACGGCGCCGCAAGGACTCGCGCTGCATCGGAGTTGAGACCGTGTTCGGCACTTCTACATCGTCGCAGATGATGATGTCGGCGCGCGAGCCGGTGATGTTCGCCTCAATGCCGCGCGCCATCACCGACGGCTCGCGGGAGTGTCCGGCGCCGGCGACCCAGAAACAGTCGGACGACCAGGAGCGCGCCGACGCGCCGCGGCGGGGGACAAGGCAGCGCGCCGCGGGGTGAGTCTCGGTGATCATGCGGATGTGTCCCGCCATGCGCGAGGCCAGGGACTGCTCGGCCGAGACCACGAGAATGCGGCGGGAGCGGTCGCGGAGCAGGAGCCAGGCGATGAGGAAGCCCGTGATCGTGCTTTTTCCGGCGGCGCGGAAGGCGAGGAGGACCATGCGGGTTTCGCCGCGGTCAATCATGCACTCCAGCCAGATCGCCATCTGCTGCCAGGGCAGCGGCACTTTTTTGCCGTGCAGGGCGTGCCAGATGTTTAAAAACTCGCGGAACGAGAGCGGCGGCGCGCCTGTGTTTTTGTTTTCGTGTTTGTTCGTCATTTTAATCTGTTGTTTTCCCGAAATCCCCCTCGTTGCCGTCATCGTCAATGTCAACAATGCCGTTATTGACGGCAACGACACCGCTGTTGTCGTCGTTTTTGTCGTCATCAATGACAATACCCCCGCTGACATTGCTGACACCGCCGTTGTCGTCGTCACCGTCACCGTCAATGTCCCCGACGGTTACACCTTCCCCGTCCAAATCGTTGATTCCGTCGGCGGGGCCGTCGCGAGAGTGCGAGTAGGCGGCAAAAAGTTTCTTTTGCGCCTCCAGGCGGGAGTCGTCTTTCCATAATTCGCGGAAAAAGCCCGACACCTGCTTCGCCATCTTCTTCGCGTCCTGATTTTCGGCGCCGATCAAGAGGCGCATCAGCGCGAAACATGCGCGCGCGGTCGCGTGGAAGTTTCGCAGAGCCGTTCGCAGCGCCTTGAGGCTCGCGGTCAAACGCTTTTTGTCGTTCGCGCCGCGGGCGGATTCGTATTCGTCTTCGGCGGAGTTGAGATTTTCCTTCTCCGCCGCGAGCGCCTTCGCGATTGTCGGCGCCGCCTCCATGAGAATTTCGCGGAGACTCTCAAGGGTCTGCTCGCCCGCCAGCCGAAATTCCTCCTCTTTTTCATCAATTGCCTGTTCCTCAGACATTTTTTGTCCTTTTAATTGGCGGTGTGTTTGTCGTCCGTCTCTTAATTAAAAGAGACAACATTTAATTTTTTTTGCGGGCTAGCCCGCACCCATTAGTGGGCATCGCTTGCTTGAGCCAACATCGTGACTCGTCTTAGTCAAATGCCCACTAATGCCAAGTGCCGCACGCCGTGGTCGTCAAAATCAAACGACCACTGATGCCAGAGACCGTTCGTCGTCAACTTAAAACTTCTTCAAGAAGACGCAGACCCGTTCCCGTCCCGCGTGAAACGCCAACACGCTCGTTCCTTAAGCCGAGGCGATCGCGCTCTAACTCCTCCTCCTCCGCAAACTCCCGCAGCAAACCACCCTCCTGCGCCCGCAAACTCAGACTCCCGCCAAAACCCGCCGCCAGTCTGTCCGCCCTCAACTGCGACAGCGAACGCCGCAGATCACCCGCGCGCTCCCGCCTTCCAGCCTCGTACTCCAGCAAGTTCCCGCGCCGCGCAGTCTCAACCCGCGCGCGCTCCCTCGCCCTCTTGTCCGACTCATACCGCACCGCGCGATACGCCCCGAACGCCGTCAACAACGGCCCGACCGCTCCGCTCATATGTCTCCTACCCTCGCTTCTAAAGTGACAGAAACCAACTCAGCCGAATGCAAAAACGGCTGAAACCAACCCCAAACCATATCGCCCCCCGAAATCCACCCCAAACCCCGAACCCGAACCTCAACCGCCGATTCGCCGCACGAATCCACCCCGTAATCAGACACATATATATATGCATCCTCACTCGGCGACTCGCCCGCCGAATCTCCGCCAGAATCACCGCAATACCAGTCCAATTCCGCCAGAAATTCATCCAGGCGAATCGTCCCGATCTCGGAAGGCAAATCCTCCCCCCGGCGACTGCGATAATCTCCCTCGCGCACCGGCAAACGACGCGGAAAAATGCCCGCCTCGGTCTCGGCGGACTTTTGTCCCAAGCCCGCGAAAATTTCCGGCGCGACCATGCGTCCGCCGAACTCAACAAGTCCAAGATCACCGTTCGCAGTCGCAAAACCAAACGCGCGCTCGCCGCCCGCACGATGCCGCGCCCGCCGAAACTTCAACACCAGTTCCACCGGGCGAATACGCAAGCCCGTCACAACTCCGACACCGGCATCCTCGCCAAGCGACAACGGCAAAGGCTCAAGGCGCGACAAAACAACCGTGCCCGTCCACAAGTAGCCGCTCGTTTCCGCGTCATACAGGCGCAGCATCCGCGCGCGCGGATGACGCCGCGGCAACTCCCACATGTAATGCTGATACGGCAATACACGCGAGCCGCCGGCGCGGGCGCGCTCGCTCCTGTTCATCAGAAACTCGTCCTCGACCGCCGCCACCATCTCGGTCGCCACGCCCGGCGGCGCGTAGTAAATCGCCGGCAAGGGCTGCAGCCGTCCGCTCAGCATGTGCCAGAACGACTGCCACGCCGCGCGCCCGGTCGCGGCGGTGTTGTTGTCCGCGAGCGGCGCCTGCGTGAAGTCGGTGTCAATGCCGTCGCAGAACATCAAAGCGCAGCGCAGACTCAAATGACGCGACCACGCCGGCGGAAAACGCCCGAAAGACGGCTTGCTCTCGCGCAGCGACAACATCGGACGCCGCGCCGACACAGCAAAGAGCGCGGCGCCGTCGCCGGCAAGGTCGGCGAAAGCAGGACCGATGTATTGACGCTTGAATGTCCAGCCCGTCTCCGCGTAAAGCGGGTCCAGCGCCGCGACCTGCGTGGAAGAGGCGCGGGCGTCGTAGTTTAATGTCCAGCGCGTCCATGCGAGAACTTCTTCCTCGGCGATCCAGGTCGCGCAGGCGATCACGCCGTCGGAGCGCAAGCCGAGCAGTCGTCTGTTTTCACGCTGCCAGCAAAGACGAACGAAATCGCTCGCAAGGTGCGGCGCCATTCCCGTCAGCGAAACGGCGCGGTGCTGTTGTTCCGAACTTGACCAGCGCAAACCCGCCGGCGCGCCGTTTTTGTCCACGAACAAGGTCATGCCCTCGGCGCGGACAGGCTGCACGGGATGAGGAAGCAGCCGACTGCCGGTGTCTCCAATACGCCGAAGGCGCGCCGTCGCCGGCGTTATCGGGTCGCCGACAACAGCCCACTCGCCCGCGGTCGTGTAAATCTCCAACTCGTTCGCCGAGACAACGCCGCAAATCGTCTCGCCGCGCGGCAGTCGCAGATCAATCGCGCTGCTCGCAAGCGCCGCCGCGTCCTGATCGCCGTCCGCCGAATAGCCGGTGTCAAAATTAAACGGCTCGCCGACGCGCGACATCCACAAACGCGAATCCGACGCGAGGACAAGGCGTCCGTCGTGAAAGGCGACGGCGGAGGGCCAGCCCAGGCCGGGGCCGAAAGCATGCATAGACCAGTCGTCAAGCCATTTGCCGGTCTCCGGCGCGGAGGTCGTCCTGCCCTGCGATGTCGCCACCGAAACCAGATCAACATACGCCGCGCGCGAACCGCCGCTCACGCTCAAATCGCCGCGCGTATTAACGAAACCCGTCGCCGTCAAACGCGACTCGCCGACTCGGAAATGATGACCGGCCGCCGTCTCGTGCCAGTTCTCCCAGCCGGCGGTCGGCGAAAACTCGGCGCGGTAACGACCCTGTCCGCGCGAAGTCAGTTTTATCTTCATTCCGTCAGGGCGGAAAAGCGGCGGGGTCGGTTCCGCCCGTTCGCCATGAGGATACAACTGGCGGACAATATCAGAATGACCGCCCGTCCACAGAAGTTTCCACGACTCAACGCCGGGAATGTATTCAAGGCCGGCGCGGCTCTGCGGCTCCTTCTCGCGGAAGATCCGCGGGGCGTCGCGGCCCGAAGTCACGACCAGAACGCCGGCGCCGAGATGCGCGTGCTGCAATCCCGCGAGTTCGTGCGCCGCGATGTCAATGTCAAGATGGCTGTCGCGGTAAATGTTCGCCAGGCGCGCGGGCGCGTAATGCTCAAGCGCCGACAAAATGCGCGCCTCGGAAGCGCGGGCGGTCGCCGAAGACGCGCGCAGGTGCAGAACGCGCGGAATCCGCAGGTCGCCGGCGCCGTCGCGCAGAGCATAGGCGCGCGCCATCTCCGGCGGGAAGCGCAGAAATCGCAAAGCGCGAAAATAACGCTCGCCGACACTGCGCTCGTCATGCCGCGAGTCAAACGACGAGACCTTCACGCGTTTCGGCGGCAAGGGAATGACGCGGACTTCTCCCTCGTCGTGGCGCAGGAATTTTGTTCCCGGGCGGCGGCGTAAAGATCCGCCCGCCTCAACGACGAGATTTTCCAGACGCGCGGCGCCGTGACGGAGGGCGGAAAGGTCTTCGCGTCCGTGGAAAGAGGGCGCTATCTCGCCCGCGACCCAGCCGAAAGTCTCGCTGACAACGCGTCTCATCGGCCGGCGCTCGCTCTTCCAAGGGCGCGCACAAAATCGCCCGCCTCGGCGCGCAAGGGCGGCGCCGACTGAAGGCGGCGAATGCGGTCGCGGCGGCGCAATGCGTCAATGCGGGAGTCGGCGCGTTTTAAGAGGGTGTCCGAGAGGGAGCGCGAGCCTGTTAATGTCAATGCGAGTTCGGCGGCGTATCCGTATGCCGCGGCTTCGCGGGCGTCTTCCGGAAGGTCGGCGAAGGCGAGCGAGACTTCGCCGCGGACATTCACGGAGTCGGCGGTGTCAAGGAAGATCTTGTTTTCGCCGGGCGAAAATCTCCACGAAATTTCGGCGCGGCTGTTGTCGTCGTCATCGTTTCGCTCGGCGAAATTCACCGAGCGGACGCTGAGAAAGCCGGTGTCCTCAGTGGAAATCTCGTGCGTCTCCAGGCTGTCGGCGGCGCGGGGCGTCGGCGTGAGGCGGACGGTGCGCGTCAGAAAAGACCACTGCCAGCGCGAAAGCCAGGCGCGCAGCCAGGGGATTTCTCCGGCGGCGGCAACGCCGTATTCGGCGGATGCCGAGAGCGCGGACGCCGGCACCTGCTCGCCGTCAGACTCGGTCGGAAGATAGACCCCGAGCAGCCACAGGCTCCGTAAAGCCAGCGATGAATTTAAACTTGTCATGCTTTCACCTTTAACTTGTCCAAGCCCTTGAGACACCTTTCCTGCCAGGCGACGCCGTGTTGGTCGTCTGTCCTTTAAGCAAAGAAAGGCAATTTGATTTTTTGCGGGCTAGCCCGCACCCATCTGCTGGCATCGCTCGCTTGAGCCAACACCTTAAGATGTCTAAACACCACGCCCACTAATGCCAAAAACTGGTTAATTGGCACCGTGATTGTCGTCTGTCCCTTAATTAAAAGAGACAATTTTAATTTTGCGGGCAGCGCCCGCGGGCATCAGTGGGTGCAGTTCGCTTGAGCCAACATCGTGATGGTCTCAGTCAAACTCCCACTAATGCCAGATACAGACCGCCGGCGGCTAACTGGTGTAAGTGCCAATGTCACCCATCACCACTCCATTCGCCTCCGAAGAATCAGTAACCAAACGCATCCTCGTCTCCCCGCCAGCCTGCAAAATAATCACATCACCAGAACGAATCAACTCATGCGCAGGCTTCAAATACGCCCCGTTACGAGTCGGAACCGCCGTAATCGCATCCACAGTCGTCCGATAATGCCAGAGCGTGAAACCATTCGCATACGAAATCACACTCAAATTGTCAGGATCATACGCCATAACACCAAACCCCTCTCGCAAAGTTAAAAAAACCTCCACAACCCCCGCACAAACACCAAAACGCGGCGCCGTTAATTGTCCCCTCGACTCAAACGGGCCTCACTCCGCCACATCAAACCGAACCACTCCATCCGTATCAATCACACACACCCCCTGACTCATCATGCTGTTCACAAAATGCGCCGCGCGATCTCCATGCCACGAAATGTCAGTCGCAACCTCGCTGCCCGCCGCATGTCCAATCGCCGCGCGGTGATACCAGAAACACGCCCGCCGACTCGCGCTCACAGGCAAGCCAGAATGCGGCATCCAGGTCGTGCCCAGCCAGCGCCGCGCCTGAAAATCACGGAAGGGGAGATTCTCCTCGCCCACATAGTCGGCGCTGCTGAACTCGTCAAGCGACAGCAACTTAGACCACTGCTTCCAGCCCACAATCGCAAAACGCTCGCCGTCATCAGGCACCTCGCGTCCGCCCAATACCTCAAACACATTCAGCACCGCCGACATGTTAAACGCCGCCGCCGTCGCCACCGTCTGCGTCGTAATGCCGCTAGCCCCGGTAAGCGCGCCTATCACAAGATCGTCGGTCTTGCGTCCGAGCGCATACGCCGCCGAATTCACAACGACCTGGCGCTCCTCGTTGTTCGTCTTGAGTTCGTCAAGGCGGTCGATCCACTCGCCGGCGTACCAGTCCTGCAGGGCGCACTCAACAGGGTCGCTGTATTCCAGATTCATCACCGGAATCTTGCCGTGACGACCCTTCAGCGCCGCGCGTCCCTTGCCGACACGCTGGAAAGTCGTGGACGAGCCGCGCACGCCCGTCTTGCTGCGGACAGTCGGGCGCAGTTTGGAACCCTGGCGCTGGTAGGCCAGGTGCACCTCCGCCTCAAACTGGCGCACAAAGGCTTTTTCAATCGTCGTTGACATACTCTACAAGTCCTTTTTTCTGTCGCGGGCTGTTGCCGCATGGTTAAATGGCTGCCCGACCCCGACCGTGAAAAGGTCAGGGGCAGACAGCCACGAATGCTTAAAGACCACCCACGATTAATTGACACCGTGATGGTCGTCTGTCCTCTAATTAAAGAGAACAACTTTTTAATTTTTTTGCGGGCTAGCCCGCACCCATTAGTGGGCATCGCTCGCTTGAGCCAGCACTGTGACTGTCCAGGTCAAACTCTTACTAATGCCAGAGACAGCACGCCGATTTAATTGACACCGTGATGGTCGTCTCTCTTCTAACCAAAGAGAAACAATTTTAATTTTTTGCGGGCTAGCCCGCACCCATCTGCTGGCATCGCTCGCTTGAGCCGGCATCGTGACTGTCTAGGTCAAACTCTTACTAATGCCAGATGCGCGGCGCCGTTAACGTCCCCATCAAGACGGGTAGATCCTTCTCCACCCCTCGCGGACACGAGAAACCAACGCAGGATCCCTTCCACGCCAATAACGCGGATCAGACATCATCCTCCGCAACGAAGCCTCGTCATCCGCATCACCATCACCATCACTCCCCCCGATCAACGACGGCTCCCGTCCGGACTCCCGCAACTGCTGCATCGCCTTAATACCCTCCGCAGACGACGACAACACCCCGAACAAATCCTCCGGCAAACTCGCGCGTCCCCACCGCAACAAATCAGCACCCGCACGACGCCACGCCTCCTCACCGCCAAAATAACGCACCAACTTCACACGCTCAGACTCGCACTCGCGCAACTCCCCCAACTCCAGCAACATCGGCATCAACTGCGCCTCAGCCAACGACAACACCAAAGACAACTGCTCCTCAGTCAAACCCGCCGCGCGCAAACGCTCAACCGCCTCAGGCGCCAATCGCATCGCAACACCAACCGGATCTGTCGCCTCCATTCCAGATTCAGAATCCGGCGGCGCCTCCGTCGCCGCCTCTGTCTCCGTTTCCGGCGAATTTTTCGGCGCCGTCACCGCCTCCCTCTCGCCAAGCCCCGCTCTCGCCCCGTCGCTAACAGCAGAAGGCGACCCGCGAAACGCAGACGCGGAGGTCTTCGCCTGCGTCCGCGAGCCATCAGTCAAAACATCTCCGTTCATAACACGCTCTCCCGTCTCTCAATGCCAGAATCACAGCCCCCGATACTCGCCGCCGCCGTATCCGACCGCAGCAAACTCTCGGGAACACCCAAAAGTCGCGCCGAATGACGCACCGCGCCATCAACATCCAAAGTCTCAAGCGCCGCGCCGCCAAGCGAAAATAAACGCTCCAGAAACACAAAGAAATTCGCCGAGTCGCGCTGCGACTGCAACTGCGCCAACGGCGCGCGATGCCGAAAACTCACGCCGCGCGGCAACTTTCCGCGCGACAAACCCGCGGCCGAAAACGGCGGCGGCAATAATCCCTGCAACGACAGCAAGTGCAGACTCCGCAGCGCCAGAGGCTGCACCAACTCGCTCGCCAGGCGTCCGTAGTGCGCGCCCAGGACGCGGGCGTTGTCGGACGCCTCCGCCAATACCTCGGTCGCCGTGCGCTTGCCGCCGCGGGTCGGCGCAAGTCTGTCCGACAACAGCGCCGCGCGAATGTGCGAACGCATCTCCGACAAAATCAACTGATTCAAATCAAAGCCGCGCCCCGTGTCCAAAGGCGACAAGCCGCGCGAGCCGACCGCGCGCGGAATAATCGTGCCAGGCTCAAGACGAATCTGCGTCGGGTCAAGCACGCCGTCATCGTCAACCTGCCACACGCCCACAGCCGACAGCGCCGCGTTGCGAAGCGACAGATCAACAATGCGATTCGCCGCGCGTATCTCCGGGAGCGCCTGCATGACCGGAGAGCGTCCCCAGAGTTCGCCCGCCGTGCGCGTCCAGCGAAAAACCAGAATCGGGCGCGCCGACATATGCGAAGTTCGCAGCAGCGCGGCGCCGTCACTCTCGCGACTCGCCTCGTCAAGAAAGGAGTCGCAGCGCCAGCGGCCATCGTCAATCGGGCGCAGCGCGTCCACAACCACGATGTCGCCGGCGCCGTCCGCGGACTCCGTCGTATTTTGCGCGACCCGCGAATGCTCGGGGAAGCGATCGGTAAAATCCTCGGCGCGGTACGCACGGCGGCGGAAAATTACGCCGATGTCGCCGTCGTCTCCCGCGGACAATGCGAGTTCGGCAAGCGGCACCGACTGAAAGCGCAGCGCGCTCGCCGCGCCGGGCGCGGACGCCTCGGCCAATAAACAGCCCGTGCCGGCGACGACCATGTCAAGGAGCGACTGGTGAAGTTCAACCGAGAGATTGGAGGCGGCGAATTGTTCCTGGAGGAGGCGCTCGCTAGCCTCCAGTATCGGCGCGAGGGTGGCGCGGGAGTTTTCGTCAAGTCCCGCCGAGGGTTCAAGTCCGCACCAGCGGGCGCCGGGCGGGGCTATCTCGCCGAGCAGACTCGCGGCGAGTTGAGTCGTCGCGAAGATCGCGGTGCCGTCGTACGGCGCGGACGGCTGGGCGCCGGGGTCGGCCTCGTAGCGCGGCAGGGCGTAGGCGTAGCAGGAGCGCCAGAGGGGCTCCCACATCGCGCGGCGCCGGCGCGCCTGCTGCCAGGCGCGTGTCAGTGATGCCGGCAGCGGCTGCGGACTATTGTCCACTGCTGTTTGCCTTGCGCGCAGCCTGTATATCTTTTGCGTTTTCGCCATTTCAAGTGACCTTTTTTTGTCAAACCCTTAAGTTGTCAAACCCCCACACACAAAACGACACCATTGGTGGTCGTCTACCCTTTAACCAACAGAAACAAACCACGATTTAATTGACACCGTGGTAGTCGTCTCTCTACTAACAAAGAGAAACTAATTTTATTTTTTTTGCGGGCTAGCCCGCACCCATCTGCTGGCATCGCTCGCTTGAG
>JALCBB010000026.1 GCA_028066985.1 Alphaproteobacteria bacterium | reverse complement strand
ACCCATCTGCTGGCATCGCTCGCTTGAGCGGCTATCGTGAATGTCTTAGTCAAACTCCCACTAATGCCAAATATCGCGCTTCGTTTGTCTCCAAAGTCGGCGCCGTCAATGAAGCCCCTCCGCACAAATCAGCCGATTCGCAACCAGCAAACAAACAGGCTAAACTCACACCACAACCCCTCCAGCACCATGAAAACCACCCAAACCGCGCCCAACTCCCTGCGCTCCCAGCCCGATCAACACGGGCACTTCGGAACCTTCGGCGGACAATACGCCGCCGAAACCCTCATGCCCGCCCTCATCAGCCTGGAAACCGCATGGAACGAAGTCCGCAATAACAAAAATTTCCAGGACGAACTCCAGTCACTCCTCAAACACTACGCCGGACGTCCCTCGCCCCTCTACGAAGCAAAGCGCTTCGCCGCCGAACTCCACTCCCGCGGCGCGCCCGGCACCGTCAGAGTCTGGTTCAAACGCGACGAACTCAACCACACCGGCGCCCACAAAATCAACAACGTCCTCGGACAAATCCTCCTCGCCCAAAAAACGGGCAAAACCAGAATCATCGCCGAAACCGGCGCCGGACAGCACGGCGTCGCCACCGCCACCGCATGCGCCAGAGTCGGCCTGCCCTGCATCGTCTACATGGGACGCAAAGACATTGAACGCCAGTCGCCCAACGCCTTCAGAATGCGGCTGCTCGGCGCCGAACTCAAAGCCGTCGACTCCGGCTCCGCCACCCTCAAGGACGCGATGAACGAAGCCCTCCGCGACTGGGTCGCGAACATAGACGACACCTTCTATGTCATCGGCAGCGTCGCCGGACCGCACCCCTACCCCGAAATGGTGCGCGAATTCCAGTGCGTCATCGGACACGAAACCCGCGCGCAGCTCGCCGAGCAACTCAACGACAACAACGCCCTGCCCGATCTCCTTGTCGCCTGCGTCGGCGGCGGCTCCAACGCCATCGGACTCTTTCACCCCTTCCTGGACGATCCCGAAGTCAGAATGGTCGGCGTGGAAGCGGGCGGCGCCGGCATCCAGAGCGGACAGCACGCCGCCGCCCTCACCGCCGGAACCACCGGCATTCTCCACGGCGGCAAGAGCCGCTACCTCCAGAACGACGACGGGCAGATCGCCGAGGCGCACTCCATCTCCGCGGGGCTGGACTACCCCGGCGCCGGGCCCGAACACGCATGGCTCAGAGAAATCGGACGCGTGGAATATGTCGCCAGCAACGACGACGAAGTCCTCGCCGCCTTTCAACTCTGCTGCGCCGCCGAGGGAATCATCCCCGCCCTGGAGCCGAGCCACTCGCTCGCCTGGCTCCTCGCCGAAGCGCCGAATCTCAAATCCGGCGCGAAGGTCGTCGTCAATCTCTGCGGACGCGGCGACAAGGACATCTTCACCGTCTCCGAACGGCTCGGCGTCAATCTCGACGCCGGTCTCGGCGTCAGTCTCGGCGCGCCCGCCCCGTGACCGCGCAAGGACGCATAGAACGGCGCTTCGCCGAACTGCGCCGCGACCGCGACTGCGGACTCGTCGCCTTTCTCACCGCCGCCGACCCGACGCCCGCCGTCTGCGCGAAACTCCTGGACGCGCTCGTCGCCGGCGGCGCCGACATGATAGAACTCGGCATGCCCTTCTCCGATCCGATGGCGGACGGCCCCGCGATTCAGGCGTCGTCGCTGCGCGCCCTCAAAGCCGGCGGCGGAATGAACACAACGCTTCAACTCGCGCGCGAATTCCGTCAGCGACACCCCAACACGCCGCTCATTCTCATGGGGTACTACAATCCCGTCCACAAAACGGGCGCGGAAAAATTCGCCGGGCGCGCGAAAGACGCCGGCGCCGACGGACTCATCATCGTCGACCTGCCGCCCGAAGAAGAAGACGAACTGCGCCGATACACCGACGCCGCCGGTCTCTCCTGGACGCGAATGATGACGCCCGCGAGCGACGCGCGGCGCCGCGAGACGCTCCTCGCGAAAAAGAGCGCCTTCATCTACTATGTCGCCATCAAGGGAATCACGGGAACCCGCACCGCCAACCTCGCGGAACTGCGCGGCGAACTGCGAAACCTCGCGAAAGAAACGGAACTGCCGGTCGCCGTCGGCTTCGGACTCCGAACCCCCGCCGACCTCGCCAAAATCCGCGACGACGCCGACGCCGTTGTCGTCGGCTCCGCGCTCGTGGAGGAAATCGCTAACGCCGTCGGCGACAACGACGGTGACGGTGACAGTGACGGTGACAGCGACGCGCTCGCCGAAAAACTTCGCGGCAAGGTCTCTGAACTCAAGGCGGCGCTCAATAAGACAAAGGAGACAGGCCCGTGAACTGGATCTCAAGCTGGGTGCGGCCGAGAATCCGCGCCCTCGTCAAAAGCGAAAAGCAGGTCCCGGACAACCTCTGGGAGAAGTGTCCCGACTGCGGCGCGATGATCTTTCACAAAGACCTCGGCAGCGGACTGCGGGTGTGTCCGCACTGTCAGCATCACATGCGGATGTCGGCCGCCGACCGCCTCGCCATGCTCTTTGACGACAGCGAATACGAGACCGTGCAGACTCCGAAGGCGCCGCCCGAAGACCCGCTCAGATTCAGAGACCGCGAGCGATACACCGAGCGCATCAAGCGCGCGCGCGGCGCCACCGAACTCCAGGACGCCCTCCTCGCCGGATACGGACTCGTCGCCGGACAGCCCGCCGTCGTCGCCGCGCTGGATTTCAGATTTCTCGGCGGCTCCATGGGCGCGGGCGTCGGCGAGACGCTCCTCGCCGCCGCCGAAGAGGCGCGGACGCGGCGCGCCGGACTCGTCATCGTCACCTCAAGCGGCGGCGCGCGGATGCAGGAGGGCATCGTGTCGCTGATGCAGATGCCGCGCACCGTCATCGCCCTGGAGCAGGTCAAGGACGCGGGGCTGCCCGTCATCGTCGTCCTCGCCGACCCGACGACCGGCGGGGTCACGGCGTCGTTCGGAATGCTCGGCGACATCCACATCGCCGAGCCGGGCGCGATGATCGGCTTCGCCGGACAGCGCGTCATTGAGGAGACCATCCGCGAAAGTCTGCCGAGCAACTTTCAGCGCGCCGAGTATCTGCTGGAACACGGAATGATCGACATGGTCGTGGCGCGCGCCGAACTCGCCGCGACGCTCGGACGCGTCCTGTCGCTGCTGCTTCCGCGCGACGGCGACGGCGCCGCGCTTCTCGCGGACGCGACTTGAGCGACTCCGCCGCGACAGGACAGAGCGACCGCCTTCTGGCGTCTTTCGCGGAACTGCATCCGCGCCGCATAGACCTGTCGCTCGGACGCATCCGCCGCCTTCTCGCCGCGCTCGGCAATCCCGAGCGGAGTCTGCCGCCGGTCGCGCATGTCGCGGGAACGAACGGCAAGGGGTCGTGTCTGGCTTTTCTGCGCGCGATCGCGCGGGAGCAGGGGTGGCGCGCCGACTGCTACATTTCGCCGCATCTCGCGCGTTTTCACGAGCGCATACAGATCGGCGATGCGGATGTCGGCGAGGCGCGGCTGGCGCGGGCGCTGCGGGCGGCGGCGGCGGCGAACGGCGGGCGGCGGATCACCTATTTTGAGATTACGACCGCGGCGGCGTTTCTGATTTTCGCCGAGGCTCATGCGCGACAGCGCCGCGACCTCCTGATCCTAGAAGTCGGACTGGGCGGACGCCTGGACGCGACCAATGTCGTGCCGGACGCGGTTCTTTCGGTCATCAGTCCGGTGGGACGCGACCACGAGTCTTTTCTCGGTTCCGGGCTTGAGTCTATCGCGCGCGAGAAGGCGGGGATCATGCGCGCGCGGACGGCGGCGGTGTCGGCTCCGCAGCGCGCGGCCGCGCGGCGGGCGCTGGTCGCGCGCGCGGACGCGCTGGGTGCGCCGCTTCTGCTCGGCGGGCGCGACTGGTCGTACAGGGAGGAGGCGGGCGCGGCGGGGCGGAGTCGAGTTTTTGTTGACTGCGATGTGTTTTCGGATCTGGGGCGGCGTGTTTTTCGTCCTGGTCTGGTCGGCCCGCATCAGGCGGTGAATGCGGCGACATCGCTTGTGGCGGCGCGGTGGCTTGGCGCGGGTCTGGACGCGTGCGCGCGCGGCGTTTCGCGTGCGCGGTGGCCCGGCCGGATGCAGGAGTTGCGGCGCGGACGGCTGGCGCGGCGGGCGGGGCGTGATTTTTCGGTGTGGGTGGACGGGGCGCACAATCCTGACGCGGCGCGGGTTCTTGCGGAGGCGGTGGGTCGTCTGTCCGGTTTCGCGCCGTGGAGTTTTATTGCGGGGATGGTGGCGGGCAAGCGGTGTCGGGAGTTTTTGCGTGTGCTTGGGGGCGGCGGCGGCGGACTGCTTGTGGCGGTTCCGGTTGCCGGACATGAGTCTGTTGATGTTGAGGTGCTGGCGGGTTATGCGCGTGGTCTGGGGTTTCGGGCGGAGGCGGCGGATTCTATTGAGGGGGCGATTGATATTGTCGCGCGTCTTCGTTCGGGTGATGCGGCGGGGACGAAGAAGGGCGTGATGATCTGCGGCTCATTGTATCTGGCGGGCGAAGCCCTGAAAATTAATGACCATCCGAATTGAAGCCTTTGGCATTAGTGGGAGTTTGACTAAGACATTCACGATAGCCGCTCAAGCGAACCGCACCCACAGATGGCTGGCGGCACTGCCGCCAAAAAATTATAATTGACAAAATACGCCCGTCTTGTATAATGTGCTCACGACCTGCCTAAAGAGGGGATTTCGCAATGCTCTCACCTGCTCCGAAGGATACTGGATTTTCGACCGTCCAGGCCGCCGAGATTCTCGGCATGTCGCACTCCTACCTTCTCAAGATCCTCGACAACGACGCCATTCCGTCCTACGAGGAGGGCGGCGAGCGTCGCATCCGCACCGCGGACCTCATGGACTACAAAAAGCGCAGAAAAATCCGGAAGGAACTCACCCGCATGTCGCAGAAGTGGGGTCTGGGGTATCAGGGTGAATGACGGAATGCACCGCCCTGCTTGACGCGAATGTCCTGTATTCTTCACTCATACGAGACATCTGCCTGAGCCTCTCCCGTGCCGGCGTCTTCCGAGGAAGATGGACGGACAAAATCCATCAGGAATGGATGCGCGCGCTCCGCGAAAATGATCCGCGCATAACGCCCGAAAGGCTGGAACGAATCCGAGCCAGAATCAACGGAGCGTCGCCTGACGGCCCGAAAACGCGGATGCTCGCTCCTCGTTTATATTTCCCAGAATTTTCCAAGATTTGCTATTGACATGACAGGGCTTTGTGTTAGCGTTTTGTTCTACCCTGGTTGCCTGCCCTTAACCAGTGCTTTCTCCTCTAATCTGGCCGGGGTGGACAGGTCTTTGGTCGCGGAGGGAGACAGGCCCGGCGCGATTCGCTCAACCATTGCTTTCGCGCATCGTGCGCGGGCAGAAACTCACAGTCAAGGAGGCGAATGATGTTGGATTCAGAAAAATCTGCAGGAACGGCGTCGCCGGGCGCCGTTGCCGCCGCGAAGGTGATAAAGACCCCGCAGACCGTGCTGCTGGAGGACGCATACGCGCACTGCAAACTCTTATCCAGGGACAAGCATCATGACCTGCTCCAGGAGTGTCTGCGCGATGAGATATGGAACGGCGAAGTGCACCATCTCAAAAGCGTTGCCAGCGTCGCGACGCGTGTTCTCCACGAGAAAATCCGCTATGTCGAGAATGCGGGGGGCAAACGCGGCCAGTGGTATATCTGGAACGGGTTTTTCTGGAAGAAAAACCAGCAGCTCCTCGCCCAAGGTGTGGTGGCGGAATTCATGCACGACTACGCGATTCTCACGAGCGCGAGAACGCGACGTCTCGAGACGCTGTTGAGTCTGCGGGCGACAGAGGGGACGCTCCGGCTGATGCGGAAGGATGGGAGAATCTGCACCACGCCGCGCGACTGGGACATAAAGCAAAACTTCGTGGCGTATACTGACGGATCGGTCTATGTCGTCGAAGACGGCGAGGTTTCAGATTCGCCGCGCAAGGCGTCGCCATCGGATATGATAGCGACGGTTTTCAAGGCGGCGCCGACCACGACCGCCGACTGTCCGCGCTGGCTTGACTTTATGGAGTTCGCCTTTCCGAACGAGGAGACGCGGCGATGGGTTCAGGCTTGTCTTGGCTCATCGCTTATCCCTGGCAACGAAAACCATCTCATAGTCGTGTTCATCGGCGAGACGAACAACGGCAAAAGCGCGATGCTTGATGCGATCGGGCAAGCGTTCGGCCGTGACCTGGTATTTTCTCTGTCGCCTTGGGATTTTTCGTATATGGATCCGATGCTGGCGCGCGCGATTGAAAAGGCGCGGCTGGTCGTGATACCGGTGGGGGATCAGATTAGCACCGCCATGATCAAACGGGCGAATTGTAATGTGCTGATTGCGTGTAATGCGCCGCCGAAATTCACCCGGTCTGACAAGGATGTCGAGCGGCGCCTGATCTGCGTTCCGATGCGGAAGGTCATAACGGACGAGATGCGCGACCGTGACTTCACAAAGCATCTCAGGGAAAACGAGCTGGGCGGAATATCCGCCTGGCTGCTTGAGGGCCTGCGCGCCTGGCTGTCGCGCGACAGCCTGATGGACACATTAAGCGCGGACATTGATGAGGAGACGCGCCGCGTTCATCGGCATCTGAACCCGTCACCTTCTGGATGAAGGAATCACTGTCGCCGATTTCCGAAGACACCTGCATGGGAGGCGGGTGTCGGCATTTTCAAGTCGGGGCGGGAGTCGGGGGGTTGATTGGTTTGGGGTTTTTGGTATGCTGGGCGTTATGAGAATTTCGACCTTGATTGTCGCCTTTGCGCTTGCGCTGTCGCTGGTGTCGTCCGGCGCGGCGTGGGGCGCTGATTTTGAGAGGGGGGTGGAGGCGTATCGCAAGAGGGATTACGCGACCGCCCTGCAGGAATGGAAACCTCTCGCCGAGCAGGGGCTTGCCGAAGCCCAACACAATCTGGGGGTAATGTACAGGGATGGGCAAGGCGTTCCCCAAAGCCATGAAATGGCGGCGCGGCTGTATCGGCTCGCCGCCGAACAGGGGCTTGCCGAAGCTCAATTTAGCCTGGGCGTTCTGTATCAATTCGGAAACGGTGTCCCCCAAAGCCATGAAGAGGCGGTGAGGTGGTTTCGGCCCGCCGCAGAACAGGGGCATGCCGGCGCTCAATTCGGTCTGGGATCGATGTATGCGAGTGGAACAGGCGTTCCCCAAAGCGATGAGGATGCAGCGAGGTGGTCTCGGCTTGCCGCAGAACAGGGGCATGCCGGCGCTCAAGTTCTTCTGTCAATCGCTTACTCCCTCGGGAAAGGTGTTCCCCAGAACTATGAAGAGGGGGTGAGGTGGCTTCGGCCCGCCGCAGAACAGGGGCATGCCGACGCTCAACTTCTTCTGGGAAACGCTTACTACTTCGGGCGGGGTGTTCCCCGAAACTATGAAGAGGCGGTGAGGTTGTATCGGCTTGCCGCAGAGCAGGGGCATGCCGATGCTCAAGCTGTTCTGGGGGCTTTGTATTACGGTGGAGAGGGTGTTCCCCAAAACTATGAAGAGGCGGTGAGGTTGTATCGGCTTGCCGCAGAACAATGGCTTGCCGTCGCTCAATTCGGTCTGGGAGTGGCCTACCACCGCGGAAAGGGTGCTCCCCAAAACCATGAAGAGGCGGTGAGGTTGTATCGGCTTGCCGCAGAACAAGGGCTTGCTGAAGCTCAATTCAATCTGGGAGGCGCTTACTACCTCGGAGAGGGTGTTCTCCAAAATTATATCTATGCTCATATGTGGCTCAATCTTTCGGCGTCAAGGGGGGATGAGGAGGCGGCTGAACTCAGAGATGAAATTGCCGGAGAGATGACCTCCGGGCAGATCGCGGAGGCGCAAAGACTCGCCGCCGAGTGTCTGAAAAACGACTACAAAGGGTGTTAGGTCTTGAGCGCTCTCAAACAAAAAGACGATGCTCCCTCTCCTGTGCGGATGGCGGAGACAGGCATGGCGCGTCGTTTTTTCATCACCACTCTTGACAATGTTCTGAAATTTCGTTATTCTTCTCAGTCGATTCGTCTTTTCCATCTGCGGTAAAATCAAAAGGGCCGAGGATACCGTTACATGAGCAGTCTCACCCAAAGCGAAATACTCTACCTTGAAAAAATCTTTGGTATGAGTGATGGCTCCGTCCTGAACCTTACCAATGATACTCTCGGCGATCTTTTTCGTCGTCATGGGGTCGACATTGCCGCTTACGGTTCTTCAAGAGTTAAAAAAGTGCGCGCATTTTGGAGTCAAGAACCCGATGGCTTGGTCGGGCGGGTGATCTCCGAGATGCTGGGAGCCTATGAAACTATCTGCGATATGAATAGTGCAGAGGTCGACGAACCAACTTTGAACAAGGCGAAAGCCATTGTTGAGAGACTTGTCGGAAGATCTCAGGAGGCAAAACCCATGGGACCCGATAGGGACTTTCTCGACAGGGAATTCACCATACCCGACATTCGGAAACTGCCGGTTGAGCAGTCTGTTGTGCCGATTATCAAAGATCGGCTGGAAGAGGTGAAGATTGCGCTGTCTGCACACCTATACCTGTCGGTCGTGATACTATGCGGCAGCATTCTCGAAGCTGTCTTGTTGGGCAAAGCTCAGCAGGAACCTGCTTCGTTTAACATGTCAAAGTCCAGCCCGAAAACAAGCGAGGGCGAGGTCAAGCTGTTCCGGGATTGGACACTTGCCAACTTCATTGATGTTGCCACCGATGTGGGTGTTTTGAAACCCGATGTACAAAAATTCAGCCACGGCTTGCGGGGTTTCCGAAATTATATTCACCCCCACGAACAGCTGGATGCCGGCTTTACCCCTGATGAATACACAGCGAAACTGTGCTTTCAAGCGATGAAAGCGGCGCTTGCCAGCGTGGCGGGGGAAAGATAGAGATTTAGAATATCGAGACCTGCAGCCTCTGACTGTTAATAAAGAAATAAATCTTAATTTTTTTGGCGGCAGTGCCGCCAGCCATCTGTGGGCGCGGTTCGCTTGAGCCACTGTCGTGACTGTCTAAGTCAAACGCCCACTAATGCCAAAGATCGCTCTTCGTCTGTCTCTTAAAGGACGGAAAACGCGGCGCCGTCAATGAAGCCATTAAAACAAATTTTAATTTTTGCGGGCAGTGCCCGCACCCACTAGTTGGCGCGGTTCGCTTGAGCCGACACCGTGAATGTCTTAGTCAAACGCTCACTAATGCCGGAAGCGGCTCTTCGTTGTCCCAAAGACAAAAACGCGGCAGGGGCGATGAAACCCTTAAGCCAGCAGATCGCCAATCCAGGCATCCAGCACAGACTTCGTAGCACCCCCCACACGCTCGCCCAGCAACTCTCCGCCCCGAAACAACAACAAGGTCGGAATGCCGCGAACTCCATAGCGATTCGGCGCGTCAGGATTGTCGTCAATGTTCACCTTCGCCACCACCAACTCGCCGTCACGCTCCGCCGCCAACTCCTCCAACACAGGCGCCAACGCACGGCACGGACCGCACCACGGCGCCCAGAAATCCACCAGCACAGGAACCGACGAACCCAAAACCTCAGCCTCAAACTCGCCGTCCGTAACCTCTCGCAACGCCATCGCTGAACCTCCTCGTCTTCTCGTTAATCAACCCCCCCCAAACCATACCACATGCCCGCAGTCCGCAAAACACCCTCACAAAGAATCCAGCAAAACGCCCGGCAACGGCATCCACAAGGGGCCGCTCGTCCACAAAAGCGCCGCTTCAACATCGCGACCCGCATACATGCGACCAAGCAACGTCCGATACGCCGCCATCTGAACCAGATAACGCCGCGATACACCCTCCGCAGTCGGCGGCGGGTCGCGGTCGCTCTTGTAATCCACAACCAGCACCCGCTTCGCATCCACAACAAGACGATCCACACGACCGCTCACCAGCACCGGCTCGCCGGACACCTCAACGCGTCCGACTATCTCAACCTCGGACATGCCGTGCGGCACAAAACACGGCGCGCCGCGCTCCAATACCTCAAGCACCGACGACAAGATCTCCGCGCGCTCGCCGCCGTCAAACTCGCGCGCGCGACCCTCAAGCCATATATGTCCCAGGCGCGCGCGATCGCCGGACACAACCGACGGCAAAAATTCCAGAAGACGATGAATATATTCACCGCGAGCAAGCGCGCGCCAACTCCCCGCCCGCACATCAGATACAGCATCGCCGTCGCTGTCGCTGTCACTGTCACCATCTCCTCTGTCGGCATCATCGGCGCCGAGGGAAGACGCGAACCAGACCTTCTCAGAAATGTCCGCCGGGGCGTCCTCGCTCCACCATGTCGGAGTCAAAGCCTCCCCCGAAATCGCCGCGACCTCCTCTGTCGCCTTTTTCTTGTCCCGCTCCCCGCCGTCGCCCTTCTTAATCAGACGAAGCGCGACACCATCACTGTCACTGTCGTCGCCGACCCAGGGAAGGCCGGCGTCAAAAGTTTCAACGCCCGGCAGACGCTTGAAACCTTCGCGAATCCGCACATACCACTGGTCATCCCAGTCCTTACGTGAACGCGGCGCAATGCCATACACATAGAGCCTGTCCGCCGCGCGGGTCAGCGCGACATACAGCAGACGATTGTACTCTTCGTGCTTTCTCAGACGCTCCGCCTCGATCCGTTCTTCAAGCCCGTGCGGAAGACGCGAACTGTCCGGCAGCCAGAGGGGCCACGCGCCCGACTCGTCATCGCCATGCTCATCATCGCGCTCCCACAGCAAATGTTCCGCCTTCGGACGCCGCGTTGTCTGCGGAAGAATCACGACAGGCGCCTGCAGTCCCTTCGCGCCGTGAATCGTCATCAGACGCACCTCGTCGGAACGAGGATCCTGCTGCATGGGACGCTCGACTCTGTCGCGCTCCAGATCATGCAGAAAGCGTTCCAGCGACGGCGCTTCCTCTCCCCGCTCCCACGCCAGCGTCCAGTTCAGAAAACGTTCAATGTCCTCTTTCGCATCCTGTCCGAGGTCGGCGACGAGTTGCGCGCGCAGTCCCTCCTGCAGGATCCTGTCGTAAAACTCATACGGACGGCGACGATCCACTCTGCCGCCATACTCCCGCAGCAGCGCCGCCGCCTCCTTGTGACGCGACTCGTCACTCTCAGACAGCGCCTTCTCCAGCGAAGACAGTCCTTCCCTCTTCACACGGCGCGACAGGTCCAGCAGATCTTTGTCGGTGAAGCCGAAGAGCGGCGACTTGAGAGTGATGGCGAGCGACAGGTCGTCGTCCCGCGCCAGTAAAGCGCGACCGAGAATCATCAGGTCGCGCACCGCGGGCTGGTCGGCGAGAATGATCCTGTCGCGCGCCGCGACTCTGACTTCGCGCTGCTTCAAGAGACGCGACAGCAGCGAAAACACTTTGGTCTGCCGACTCGCAAACAAAACCATGATGTCACCTTCGCGCATCGGACGACTCTTGGAATCCAGCCATCCCTCGTCGCCGGGACGCGCGTCGGACTTCACCCATCCCGCAATGCGGTCGGCGAGGTGCTCCGCAAGCAGTCTGTTGGGCGACTTTGGCGCGTCATGCTCGCCGTCAGCATCGTCATCGCCGTCATCGTCGTCGTCCTTATCATCGCCGCCGGATCTCCTGGGCGGACGCGGAACCATAGGCAAAACCTCGACCCGTCCGGCCTCGCCGGCGCGCCAGGGACGATGCTCTCTCCACTCCTCGTCCTCGCCAAGAAGCCCATCGGAGCGATCCTCAAACACCGCGTTCACCAGCGACAAGATCGGAGACGTCGAACGACGTGACATCGACAGAAATTCGGGGCGCCATACAGCGCCAACGCCTTCCACGCGCGCGCGCGTCTTGTCCAGAAACGATTCGAGACTCTCCAGGTCGGCGCCGCGGAACGAATAGATGGACTGCTTGCGGTCACCGACCACAAACAGAGTGCGCGACGAGCCGTCTCTGTCTTCATGGGCGCCCTCGCCGGCGTAGAAGTCCTCAACGAGCGAGGTTATCAGATTCCACTGCTCGCGACCCGTATCCTGCGCCTCGTCAATCAGAACATGATGAAAGCCGCCGTCCAGTTTCCAGCGCACCCAGTCGCTGTCCTGAAGAAGCCTGCTCGCAAGCGTAATCAGATCGTTGTAGTCAAGACCGCCCTTGTCGCGCTTCGCATCCGCGTATTCGGAACGGATGCGCCGCGTCAAAAGCGCCAGCGCCGCGGAGACGCGAATCAGTTCGTGTCGGTGCACCGACTCGAGAGTTTCCAGCAGTCGCTCCGTCTCCCGCGTGAAAAAATCTTCCGCGAGGGCGGCGTCGGCATCGCCTATCGCGGTCAGAAATTTTTTGCTCGCGGGTTTCTTTCGCGCGCTCCCCCCCTTCGTCAAAAACCATTCTTTGTAGTAAGAAAAGTCAGACAGACGCTCGTGCGCGTCGACCTGAAACCACGCAACCACGGCTTCGGCGAGGGCGGATTCACTCCTGGCGCCATGCTCGCGCATTAATCCGGCGACGCGCTCCGCTTCATCGGGAATTTCGGCGATGAAGCCGGCGAGGATGCTGTCTTCGCGGATGGAAAAATCGCCTTCCCATTCCAGAAGAGCGGCGAGGCGCGCGGCGACGCCGTCGCCGTCTTCGGGATGCCCGGGAATGGCGCGCAGACGCGCGTCGCTTCCGCCCCAGAGATCATCGAGAATTTTTTTCTGCGTGCTTTCAGACGCGTAGGTCAGAAAGGCGTCGTGCGCGTCGGCCATGTCGCCGCCGCCGCTTCGCAGCCCGCGAAAGCGCGACTCGCCGCGCAGATTGCTCTCCTGATCCTCTCCGAAAATTCGGAAACCGGGGACAATTCCGGCCTCCAGAGGAAAACGACTCAGCAGCTCCCGGCAAAACGCGTGAATTGTGCGGATACGAATGCCGCCGGGCGCGTCCAGCGCCAGAAAAAACAGACGCCGCGCGCGCGCGCGAACCGCGTCATCGCCGGGATATCCGAGGAGATCGTTCAGATCGGCGGCGCACCTCTCTTCGTCAACCGCCCACACGGAAAGACGCTCGGCGAGACGCGCCACCATCTCCGCCGCCGCCGCGCGCGTGTAGGTCAGGCACAGCAGACGCTCCGGCGCCGCGCCGTCAAGCAGGAGGCGGAGGATGCGATCCACAAGCACGGTCGTCTTGCCGCTACCCGCCGACGCCGAGAGCCATACATTGCTCGCGCTGCCGATCGCGGCGAAGCGCGCGCGCGCGTCCCGCTCAAGGGACGACTCCATCAGCCCTGCTCCCAGCGCCGCGCCAGATGACGCCACGCCGCGTCATACGCGCCCCAGTTTCCGCGGCCGGGGTTTTTTTCGCGCCAGTCCAGCGCGGTTTCGCCGGCGGCGAGGGCGCGGAGTTCGTCTTCAAGGCGGCGCCATTCTTTTTCCTGGAGTTCCGCCAGGGTCGTGTCGGCGGAGCCGCCGAACGCCTCGCGGATGTTTGAACTGCGTCCTGTCCAGCCGCTCAGGCTCCAGTATTCGGCTTCAATCTCGGAGGGCGGGTTTTCCTGTCCCATCACCAGCGCCGCCAGCAGAGGAAGTTGCGGCGCGTCACCCTCCGCCGGCGCATTCTTCGGGGGCAGTCCGCCGCTCTTGTGGTCAATGACGCTCATTCTGCCCGCTCCCGCGCCGCGATAGCGTTCCAGTCTGTCGGCGCGTCCGTGCAGAACCGTGCCGCCCGCGAGCGTGCGGGACAGATCTTTCTCGCTCTCCACCTCGGCGCCGGCGCGGCGCGCCTTCGCCTCTCGCGTCAGAAGCCAGCGCGCTATTCGCCTCCAGTTGGGAGCGCGGAGCAGAAGAGCCTCGCGCAGCCCGGGCCAGTCCGCCGCATGTTTCTTCGCAAGCGCGAGGGCGAGGGCGAGGGCGTCATCTTCCGCGCCCCGGTCAAGGGCGGCGAGGACGGATTCGTCCCGCGACATTTTGCTCGCAAGCAGGTGCAGATAAGTTCCCCAGAGAGCCGGGCCGAGTTCCTGCTCCAAGGGATCGCGTTCGTTCAGTCTCAGGACATGACGCGCGAAAAATTCGTAAGGGTTGCGACGCAGAGATTCAATCGCGGTCACCCGAAGCGTCTCCGGAATGTCGCCGGTCTCCAGACGAATTCCTTTTTCTTTTTCACCGCCTTCGTCCGTCGTCTCCGTTTCCGTCGTTTCCGTCATCGGGACGGATTCCCACAGAGAAGATTCCTCGCCCAGAACAGGCTTAAGGTCGCAAAGCACGCTGTCGCGACCGCCGAGGGCGTCCGCAAACGCGCGGAGACGCAAAATCCAGCGCGACGGGGCGGCGGGTTCCTCGCCCTGTCGCAACGACCATGTTAAAACGACGCGACTTCCCGCGAGCGCCGTCTGCGTGAAATCATGCGCCGACTGACCGATGCGGCGTTCGGGCGAAGGCAGCGACAAATCCTCGCGCATCCGCCGACTGAGCCACGGACCAGGCGCGGGACGCGAGGGCCATGTTCCTTCGTTCAAGCCGCCGAGAATGAATAAATCCGCCGAAATCAGACGCGCCTCAAGCGGACCGAGAATCGCAAGCCGCGAGTCCGACCACGGCGCGCGCCAGGACTCCTCATGCAGCCGATCGCGCAACGCGGCGGGATACCAGGCGGGAGCAAAGTCGCTCGCCCAGCCCATCGCCAGAGTCTCCTCCAGGTCTCTGAGGGTTTTCCCGATCATCTTTCCGACGCTTCCGCGCAGAAAGGGCAACGCCTCTCTCTCTTCCCCCTCTTCCTTACAGAGGTCGTGGAGCAACTTAATATGCGCCTTCATCGCCCCCGCCGCACCCGCACCCTTCCCGTCGTCTCGCTCCAGCGCCACAGCCAGATCAGACTGCGCCGACCGCAAATCCGAAATCAAAGAAATCAACGCCTCATCGCCGCCGCGCGCGCGAACCTGCCGCTCAATACCCCCCAGGTCGGCGCCCGACTTCGGTCGTCGCAGATAATCACGCTCCAGGCGCGCAACCAGCGTCTGCAACTCCAAACGCCGCCGACCCAGACGCGCAAACGGATGCTTCAAAACAGACAACAGCAAAACGGGAGGCCAGTCCGCCTCGGTCGCGTCAAGCGTCAGACGCAGAAAAACACCGGCCGAAGTCTCCGCAAGCGGTACGCCGCCGGAGTCGTCAATGTCAAGTTTCCACCGGCGCAACTCGCCCGCGACACGACGCGCAAGTGTCCGCGAATGCGTCACTAAAGCCGCGCGCAACGCCGCAGGCGCCGGCGAAGACAGAGGCGAGGACGAAGACTCAGCGCCGGAATCTCCGAGAAAAGAAGAACGCGACTCCAAAGCATCACGCAAAAGCGCGGCTATCGCACGCGCCTCATGCTCCTCGCCCTTGCACTCCAATACAAAAAGTCTGTCAGGTTTCTCCGACTTCGCGGCGCGCAGGTCTTCAATCCCCGTGAAACCTACCGAAGCAGGCGCAAGCGCACCGCGAAGAGCATCTCGTCGCCACGAAGGCGCGACAGACTCGCCGGCAGCGTCCCACTCGCGGACATCGCCGCGCGCAACTCCAAGATGCGCGTCAAGAAGAGACGCCATCGCATACTGCGGATGCACAGGGTCGCGCAAAATCGCGTTCCACTCGTCATCAGAGGCGGCAAGGTCAAGCCCCGGCAAAATCACCTCGCCGCGCTCAAGACGCGACACCGCCTCCAGCAGCCGCGCCGTGGAACGCACCGTGCCCGTAGAACCCGCCGCCACGACCAGATGCTCGGGCGGACGCGCGCGCCACACTTCCAGCCGCGCATCGGCAATCAGCGAGCGAGCGCGCGCGCCCGTCAGGAGTCCATGTTCGCGTTCAAGCGAAGGCCAGTGGTGACTGAGAATACGCAGAAATTTCAGACTCTCCTGCCAGCTGCGCGCGAGATCGTCGGGAACAATCGATTCAAACAGATCCGGCGTCGTGGAAATAGATACACCCTCGCTCTCAAGATGATCCAGAAGACGCTCAAGTTCCTCCGCGAGCGACAGCGCCGCCGCGGACGCGTCCGTCGCCTCCGGACGACGCGCCGCCACAAGTTTCGCCAGGAGCAGACGCCGCGCCGTTTTGGGCGGAGACGAAAGCAACGGCAGCAATTTCTCCCGCGCCGCGCGGAATTTCTCGTCTTCAACGTCGCCGTCTCCGTCGAGCAGGAGCGACGGCGACATCGGCTCCCGAAGAGTCAGTTCGTCAACATCGCCCTCGCCAAGCGGAACAATCCGCGGCAGCAGCAACGCCTCCGCCCTGTCGGCCTCGGCGAGAAAAATGCGCCGCAACGCCAGAACCGAACGCCGGTTCGGCAAAAACACCGTCACCCGCGCAAGATCATCAGGACACGGATGACGCGTCAGAAGTCCGCGCGCCAAGGTGCGCAGAAATCCGCGCTCGGGCGAAATCGTGAAGACCGTCATTCGTTCAAATCTAAGGTGTCCAATGCCCGCCCGTCAAGACGCACACGACGGGCGCCGTCATCGGGCGCGGCATCCGAAAACGACATCGTTAAAGTCAGATCAAGACCCATCGGAAAATCACCGCGCAGCCACTCCGCGAAAATCGCGGCGCCGTCATCGTGCGCCTCCTCAAGTCCGAGAACCTCAAGAGAGTCGCCGGCGCCGAGACGCCACATGTCAACATGCAGAACCCGCAGGCCGCCGCGCAGATACTCCTGCACCAGCGTGAAACTCGGAGACGGCACCGCCTCGGCGCGCTCGCCGTCGCCGTCCGCGAGGGCGCGCAAAATACAGCGCACCAGCGCCGTCTTGCCGACGCCGAGCGGACCGCGGAAACTCCACACCGAGCCGGGACGCACCAGTCGCGCAAGATGACCGCCGAACGCCGCCGTCTCGTCCTCGTTCGCCAGCAGAATACCCCGCGCGTCGCGCAATCCGGAAAAAGCGGACGGAAAAGCCATCCCCAAGAACTAAACCCCGCGACACCTTAAGTAAAGAACAAACACAAAAACAGCAGTGGTCAAACGCAAAAAAGTGTCGTATAGTCGCCGCTCCGCAGAACAACAGGAGAAACCATGCCCCGCGCCGCCGCCACTGCCGCCGTTTTTGTCGCCTTTCGCGGCGCCGTTTTCGCCGCCGTCCTCGCCGGCGCCGTCCTCGCGTCCGCCGCGGGCGCGCAGGAACAGGACTTCGGCATCCTCTCGCCCGCGGACCGGCTGCTCTATCGTGAAATTTTTCTCGTCCAGAAAGACGGGCAGTGGGAAGAAGCGCAGAAACGCATCGACAGACTCTCAGACAAAATCCTCATGGGACATGTCACCGAACAGCGGCTGATGCATCCCACCGACTATCGCTCGCCGTACGAAGAACTGCGCGACTGGCTCGCGCTCTACGCCGACCACCCCGACGCCGGACGCATCCACCGTCTCGCGAAACGGCGGCAGCCGGGCGGCGTCGCGGCTCCGCAGAAGCCGCACAAGGCCGGGAAAACCTCGTTCGCCTTTGAAGAAGAAGACGAGGAGAACAAAGTCGCGGCGCCGCGCGTTGTTTACGGTCCCGAGGTCATCCGCGGACACGACCGAGCCGCGCGGAAAATTCTCGCGCGCGTGCATCGCAATGTGCGCCGCGAATACCTCACCGTTTCCGAAAATCTGCTGCGCGGCGAAGGACGCGGACTGCTCAAAGATGTTGAATTCGGCGAAGGACTCTCGCGCGTCGCCGAGGGCTGGCTGCGCTGGGGCGACCTGGAGCGCGCGCTCTCCCTCGCGCAGGAAGGCACGGCGCTGAGCGGCGCGCACTATCCGCTCGGACACTGGACCGCCGGCATGAGCGCCTGGCAGCTCGGAAACTTCGCCCTCGCGCGCGAGCACTTCGCCGCGCTGGCGACAAACGCCCTGACCTCGCGGGAGTATCGCGCGCGCGGGGCGTGGTGGGCGTCGCGGGCGGCGCTGCGCGACAGGGCGCTGGAGGACTACGCCGAGTTCCTGCGGCTCGCGGCGGCGGAGCAGGCGACCTTCTACGGCGCGCTCGCGCGTCACGCGCTCGGGCTGGAGTTTCCGGAGTATGCCGCCGCGGATGACGCGCCGCTGCCGATGGATGTCCTGCGGCGCGACGCGCGGCTGGTGCGGGCGATGGCGCTGCTCGAGGTCGGCGAGGCGCGGCGCGCGGAGGAGGAACTCCTGCGGCTCGGCGAGGTGCGGGATATTGAGACGGCGGCGGCGATCCTGCTGCTGGCGGAGCGCGCGCGGCTGGCGGAGTTGTCGGTGCGGGCGGCGGCGGAGTTGTCGGCGAGCGACGCGCTGACGGCGGCGGACCGGGACGCCGGAGTTTTGCGGCCGGCGTTGTATCCGTTTCCGGCGTGGGAGCCGGGGGAAGGGTTTCGGGTTGACCGCGCTTTTCTGTACGCGATCATGCGCGAGGAGTCGCGATTTAATCCGGAGGCGACGAGTCGTTCGGGGGCGCGCGGGGTGATGCAGTTGATGCCGGCGACGGCGGCGTTCATCACGGGCGAGCGCGGTTTGCGGACGCAGAGCGGACGGCGCGCCTTGTATGATCCTGATTTGAATCTGGAGATCGGGCAGATGTATCTGCTGCATCTGATGGCGAACGAGGAGATTGGCGATGATGTTGTGCGTATTCTCGCGGGTTACAATGCCGGTCCGGGGAATCTGGGGCGATGGGACCGGCGTCTGGCGGCGCGGGGGATACGGTCTGAGGACGACATTTTTCTGTATCTTGAGATGCTGCCGGCGTTGGAGACGCGGCGGTATTGTCTGAAGGTGTTGCGGAGTTTGTGGGAGTATCGGGGTCGTCTGGGGCAGTCGCGTCCGACGCTGGATGCGCTGGTGAGTCGTTCGGTGCCGCGCTATCGCGCCCTGGACAATGATGTCGCCTCGCCTCTGGCAGTTTCATCAAGATAATTAAAAGAGACAACGACGAACCACCCTTGGCATTAGTGGGGGTTTGACTAAGACATTCACGATGCCGGCTCAAGCGAGCGATGCCAGCAGACGGGTGCGGGCTAGCCCGCAAAAAAAATTAAATTAAAGATTAAATGGACTGTTTAAGAGTCAATTAAATAAATAAATTGTTTTCTTATTATTAATTGACTATTAATGGTGTCTATTAAATAAATTAATTTCTTTTTAATTTA
>JALCBB010000025.1 GCA_028066985.1 Alphaproteobacteria bacterium | reverse complement strand
TTTTTTTGCGGGCTAGCCCGCACCCATTAGTTGGCATCGCTCGCTTGAGCCAACACCGTGAATGTCTATGTCTAACTCCCACTAATGCCAGAGGCCGCACTTCGTTTGTCTCCTGATTAATGCCGGAGATCGTTAACTATAAGCGGATAAAAATTTCGCCATCGCGCAGTAAGACTCAACACTCACATCCTCGGCACGCTCATCACCACTAAGTCCGGCAGCCTCCAGCAACAACTCCGCGCCGCAAGGCATCCGCGCCAACGCGCCCCGCAACATCTTCCGTCGCTTGCCAAACGCCGCCCGCGTCACCGCCTCCAACGCCGCCAACTCCACACCCCCCCCATCCCCACGCGGATACAAACCCACCACCGCAGACCTCACCCGCGGCATCGGATAAAACGAACCCGGCGACAACGAAAACAACCGTCGGCACTCCGCTAACCACCCGCATAAAACCGACAAACGACCATAAGAATCATCCCCCGCCCGCGCCACAATCCGCCGCGCCACCTCGTCCTGAAACATCAAAGTAAAAGACTCAACCGGCAACCGCGAAGACGACGAAGACAACGACAACGCGCCAGCAATCTCGCTCAGCCACCCCGTCAGCAATTTCGTCCCGACATTGTATGGAAGATTCCCGACAACACGCAAAGGCGCCGGATCACAATAGTCGGCCAGCCGCAACTCGCGCGCGTCCGCAAACAAAAGCACCACATCCCGTCCCGAAAACTCAGAGCGCAAAGCCTCCAACTTCTCCCGAAACCTCTCGTCACGCTCGCAAAGCACAAGACGCTCCGCGCCGCCCTCCAACAACGCGCGGCTCAATGTCCCCGGACCGGCGCCGACCTCAAGCGTTGTTCCGTCCGCGCCGGACTCCAAAGCCGCGGCGGCGATGCGTCCGAGTATCGCGGGGTCGCTCAAATAGTGCTGCCCCAGCGACTTGCGCGGAGCCACCGCCGCCGTCAACGCGCCCCCTCGCCGCGCGCGCGCCGCGCCGCAAGCGCGTCCGCGAGCCGCAAAGACGCGTAAAAACTCTCAGGACGCGCCGTGCCGCCGCCGGCGATGTCCAGCGCGGTGCCGTGATCCGGAGAAGTGCGCACAATCGGCAGTCCGAGACTCATCTGCGTCGCGCCCCAGAAGTCGGCGGTCTTGAGTCCGATGAGCGCCTGGTCGTGATACATGGCGAGAACGGCGTCGTACTGCGCGCGGGCGTCCTCGTGAAAGAGGGTGTCCGCCGGAAACGGACCGCTCGCCGCGACACCCCGCGCGCGCAGCGACTCCAGCGCGGGCGCGATGATGTCTATCTCTTCGCGTCCGAGCGCGCCGCCCTCGCCGGCATGCGGATTGAGTCCGGCGACAGCAATGCGCGCGGCGGAAATGCCGAAGTCGTCGGCGAGTCCGCGCGCGAGCCGCTCGCACGCAGAGACGACCGCGGCCTCGGTCACATTCGCGGCGACCTCGGCGAGCGGAATGTGTATCGTCAGCAGCGCGACTCGCAAGTCGCCGGAGACAAAGAGCATCAGCGCCTTGCAGTTGCAGCGCGCTTCCAGCCAGCCGGTGTGTCCCGCCCATCGGAATCCCGACTTGAGCAGCGCTTCTTTGTGTATCGGCAGTGTGACGAGTCCGCGCGCTGTTTTTGCTGTCGCGAGCGCGAGCGCGGTCTCAAGGGAGTCAACGACACCGCCGCCGGTTTCAACCTGCGCGACTCCGACCTTCGCCTCGGCGCCGAGCGGACAATGCCACACGCCGAGTCCGTCGCCGAGTTTGTGTTCGGGCGGCGTCGTGTTTTCGGGCTTGCCTTCGCCGACGATGACGATTGACGGCGACTCTCCGAGCATTTTCGCGCGGGCGGCGAGGGTGTCGGCGTCGCCGACGATGATGAAGTCGGGGAGGTCGGCGCCGTTTTTGTGGTCGCGCCATGCCATCACGGCGAGGTCGGGACCGACGCCGCCCGGCTCTCCGAGGCTTACGGCGAGGGGTCTTGCGTCGCGCATCAAGGACGACCAGCCGCCACAGCCGCCGTCGTTGTCATATTAACATTGACATTGACATTGACAGTCATGCTTGCGCCTTCCGTTGTCGTCGTTGTCGTCATTGTCGTCGTCACCGTCGCCGTTAAGGACGACCAGCCGCCGTCGCTGTCATATTAACGCTGACATTGACAGTCGCGCCTTTCGTTGTCGCCGTCGCCGTCATTGTCATATTAACATTGACGATCATACCGGCGCCTTTCGTTGTCGTCCTTGTCATTGTCGTCGTCACCGTCGCCGTTCCCGTCTCGTTAAAGGCGGACTTCAATCTGCGCGTTGCGACGGAGGCGGCGCTCAAGATTTCGCAGGAGCGAGTCGAGGCGAGCGTTGGCGATGCGGTTGTATGTATTTTCCCACGCGGGACTGCCCCGGTCGGGCGGACAAAGCATGTAGATGTAGAAGGGTTCGGCGCCGCCTCCGTAGATCGGGCTTGCGGTCGCGGGCTTGAGGGTGCGCACGATGTCGCGGATAGGGCCGGAAATATCTTTGAGCAGGATATCGGCGAGTTCGCGTCCGTTGTCGCCGAGATTTTCGGCGGTGGTGCGGGCGTCGCGGCAGTTGCCGAGTTCGCCGTGGACATCCTCAATATCTTCGCGCGGCGTTTCGGGGTTCCAGGAGAGGCGAATGAGGTTGAAGGGCTGCGCGCCGGCGGTGTCGCGGAGGTCTTCAAGCCAGAGGATGACCCATCCGCCGCTTTCGCGCACCGGCTCGCTGATTTCGCCGATGGCGAGGGTTTCCAGGGCGAGGCGGCGTTCTTTAGAGAGCGAGGTTCCTGGCAGCCATCCGAGGCTGCCGCCGAGGGGCGCGGTGACGGAGTGCGAGAATTCCTGCGCGACGCGCGAGAAGAGCGCGCCCTGCAGGATGGCGTTGCGCAGTCGCTGTATGGCGTCCTCGGTTTGTTTTTCGTTGGCGGGGTTGGTGACGGTGACGAAGATTTCGCTGAGTCTGTAGAGGCGTTCGTTGTTGAGCGAGAGGGTGCGCAGGAGTTCGGCTTCCACCTCGCTTTCGCGGACGGCGATCTGCGGGATGTATTGTCGCTGCACGACTTTAGACCAGAGAATCTGCGCGAGGATGCTGTTTTTGAGGATGTCCGGCGAGACGCCGTTATTCCGGAGGTAGTTGAGGAATTCGTCCGGCGAGGCGCCTTGTCTTGCGGCGACGTCGGCGATGGCGCTGTCCAGTTCTTCGGGTGTGACGGAGAGGTCGAGGCGCTCGGCTTCGTTGGCGCGGAGGATTTCGTCGATCATTTCCTGGAGGACGGCGACCTGGAGGCTGGCGCGATTTTCGTTTGTGTCTTCCAGTCCTGAGGCGAGGACGGCGAGTGTGGTGCGGGCGTTGAGTTCGCGGAGGGTGATGATCTGGTCGTTGACGAGGCCGGCGACGCTCTGGGCTTGTGCTGAGGGGATGGTGACGGCGCCGATGGCGAGGGCGATGGCGAGGGGGCGTATCATTGTTTTATTTTACAAAATTCCCCTGTCATTTGTCTATAGACGAAGCGCTGCCTCTGGCATTAGTGGGCGTTTGACTAAGACATTCACGATGTTGGCTCAAGCGAACCGCACCAACTGATGGCTGGCGGCACTGCCGCCAAAAAAATTAAATTAAAAAGAAAATAATTTATTTAATTGACACCATTAATTGTCTATTAATGAAAAGGCAATTGATTTAATTGACCCCTTAAATGGTCAAATTAATTTTTTAATTTTTTTTGCGGGCTAGCCCGCACCCATCTGCTGGCATCGCTCGCTTGAGCCAACACCGTGAATGTCTTAGTCAGACTCCCACTAATGCCGGAGGCGGTGCTTCGTCTGTCCTCTCATTAACGGACTCTGACAGCCGACAAGGTGCGGAGATTAAAGCCGATGAAAATCCCGCTCTCCGGATCCACACTCCCAGCCTCGCCGATATAATCCTGAAACAACGACACCACAAACTCAAGACACGGATCCTCATACAAAAAATCCAGGCCGACACGCCGCGTCTGCACCCGCTCCAGATCACGCACAAAGAAAAACTCCGAGCGCCAGCCGCGCGACGGCAACGGCGTCCCGACACGAGCCTCCAGCTCCTCGCGCTTCAAAATGTTCTCAGGAGGCGGATGCTCCAAACCATAAAAATAACCCGCCACCATATGAACACCATCCACACGACCAACACGAAACTCCGTGTCATGACTCGTCACCTTGTAGTCCGAATGCGCCAGCCGAAACGCGCTGCTGACACTGAATGTGTCATACCGTCTGCCATGAACCTCGGCAACCCAGTCGGTACGGCTGTCCTGAAAACCCGAATACTCCGGCGCGCGCACATTTTTGTCGTCTAGGCGCCGGCTCTGTCCGAGGAAAAATTCAATGTCGCGCCCGGCGCCGAAACTGCTCCGCAGCGAAGTGCCGTAGTCCAGCCGCACGCCCTCCTCGGTCTGGTCCAGTCCGGGATAACGGTTGAGCAGAAACAGCCGCGCGCGATCCAGTTCCAGACTCTGACTCTCCTCGTTCGGAATCCCCGTCAGGTTCGGAGACCCAAGCACACCCGCAAGTTGCACGCGCGGCTCAAGCAGATGCCGCCGCCGATCCTCGGGCGCGCCAAGAACAAGCGGCCACCGCCACCCGATAGAACCCAGCGGATAAAAATTGCCCTTCGTGCGCCGGTCGTTGCTGCCGCTCGCCGCCGTCGGATCGGGCGCGGTCTGCAGCGCGCGCGCCGACCGCGCGGTGAAGGCGTAGAAACTGCTCTGCAGCGCGAGGTTGCCGGAGACGACCTGTCCGAGCGCGTTGATGTGATTGCGGCTCACCGACGGACGCAGCGTCACGCGCTGACTGTTCCCAAGACGCGGACGCCGCAACGCGCGCAGTCCAAGCACGACCTCCGGATAATACCCGCGCCACGGAGCGCCGCGCCAGTGCCAGTCCAGCAGCGGCAGCACCGACGGCTGACGCAACTCCTCGCTTTCGGGCGTCTCGTTCTGCCGCAGACTCTGATAGCGAATGCCCTGCGCGCGCAGGTAGTGCGTGTCGCTGAATCCCTCAAGCCAGACGCGCTGCGACTGCTGCGCGCGCTGCGGATCAATGCGGTATTCGCTGAGATAACTTTTGTCGCTGGCGATGTCGGCGAGCAGTCCGGCGCGCCAGTGCCGCGTGATGTCGGTGGAGTAGTCGGCGAAAATGTAGCCGCGCTGCCGCCGAATAGACTCCTCGCCGCGCGCGTCGCCGGGAATGGACTGTGTAAGTTGTCCTTCAAGCGAGAGGTCGCCGTTTTCGTAGACCTGTTCCAGCACCATTCCGAGTCCGGGACCGCGCTGGCTTGAGAGGAACGGCTCAAGTTGCAAATTCGTGTCGGGAGCGACGGCGAAGTAGTAGCGCAGTTGCGTGAATTGTCCGAGATAACTGCTCGCCGCGAAGCGCGGAGTCAGAAATCCGCTGCGCCGTTCCACTCCCGGGTCGGGCAGCGAGATGTAGGGCGTGTAGAGAATGGTTCTGCCGAAGAGTTTAATGCGCGCGTTGCGGTAGCGCACGGTGCGGCTTTCGGTGTCCCAGACGACGCTGTCGGCGTTGACCTGCCAGCTGAGTTCGTCTTCGCCTTCCAGCCCGTGCGGCGGAGCGCCGTCGGCGGAGACGGCGACTGAAACGGCGCCGGCGTTGGCGTCATTTTCTTCCATCTGGCAGCGACATGCGCTGTATGACGCGCTGAACATTCGGATGATGCTGTTGCCGTTGGCGTTTTCGTCAAACTCCATTGTTTCGGCGAAGACCTGGGATTCGTCGCTGAGGAATCCGAGTATGAGGCTTGCGGTGCCGCGGGCGAAGTCGTCCTGGAGGACGAGTTCGTGCGCGAAGTACTGGTCGCCTTCTTCGGAGGTGAAGGTCGCGCCGGCGCTTGTGGTGAGGATGCCCGACTCCAGGTTGTAGTGGATTTCTTCGGCGCGAAGCGAGCGTCCCTGCCAGGAGACGGCGGCGCCTCCGCTGGCGCGGACGGATCTGCCGTCGCCTGAGTAGAGAATTTCGCCGGCTTCCAGGAGGAGCGGCGGATTTTTCTCTTCCTGCGCGCCCGCGACAGTCGGGGACATTAAAAGGACGACGGCAATTGTCACCGTAAAACTCACAGCGACATTCACGGGCTTAAAACGGGCGACAGCCGCCGTCACAGCGACCTTCACGGGCTTAAAACGGGAGACAGCCGCCGTCATAAAGTCCATTGTGGACTTTAAAAGGACGACGATGACCGTCACAGTCAGCGTCACAGAGTCCGTTATGGACTTTAAAAGAACGACAATCGCCGCCGTTCCAAAGTCCATTACGGGCTTTAAAAGGGCGACGATGACCGTCACAGTCAGCGTCCCATAGTCCGTCATTGACCTTAAAAGGACGACAATGGCCGTCGCATTAAAAGTCGCAAGGGAGTGTATGACCTTAAACATGTTCGCGTCGGTTCAGCGCCGCAATAGAACACAAAAAACAAATCACAATCGGACACCACACCGCAAACGGCACCGGAAGCCCGCGATTCAAACTGATGGCGCGACTGATATCAATCAGCGCGTAAAAAGCAAGAAGCGAGCCGAAAGTGAAAAAATACCAGAGCGCGCGATATCCCCGCCGCCACGGACGCAAAGCAAACACCGCCGCAAGCAGCACCATCACGCAAAGCGTCGCCGGTCCCGCAAGAAGAGTGTGAAGACGATGCCGGTAAATCTCGCTCGGCGCGCCGATAGAATTCCGCAACTTGATAACAGCGGGCAGCGCGGCGAGCGGCGTCGCCTCGGGCCACTCCAGCCGCTGGCGCAGAACACGCGGCGTGACCTTGCTCGGCAGATACAGCCGCGCCGCATGAACAGCCTGCTTCCCCTGCTCCATCCGCCACGCGTTCTCCAGCGCCCACGCGCCCGTCAGAAGTTTCGCCGACGGCGCCGCGATATGCTCGATAATCTGACCGTTCTGCGTCCTGACGATTGTGATGCCATGAAAAACATTGTCGCCGTCGGCGCCCTGCACATGCATCAAAACCTCGGAGTCACCGCCCTGATTTTCGCGCAGCCAGAAATCCTTGTCATGCGCGCTCGCCTGCAGCGAAAGATCGCCGCTCTGACCGAGCGTCGCCTCCTTGCGCGTGAGCGCGGCGGCGACAGGATTGAGAACCGCGAGCGACACAACTCCGATAACAACAGCGACCGCGACAGGCGCGAGCAAAATCTGCGCCTCCGACAAACCGAGAGTGCCGAGCGGAATAATCTCGCCGCGATGCTCCATCGTGATGAACGCATGCAACACGGCGAAAAAAACAACAATCGGCAGCGCCGTCTCCATCAGCGACGGCAAGGGAAGAAAAGTCGCGTAGAGAAGCGAGAAGAGAGAGAGTCCGTCGGCGGCGTCATCGTGTAACTGATCGGCGAAATTAAAGAGAAAGAAAACCGCGGCGAGCGCGCCGAAGACAATAAGAAACGACAGCGCGGTGCGGCGCATAAGAAAGAGAAAGAGGACGAGGCTCAGTCGTCCCGCTTTTCTGCGGGCGGCGCGGCGGGGTCGGGGCAGGGCGGACATAGGGCGATTGTATAGGAGATTCGGCTTTCGGTCTTGTGGCTGTCTCCGGCGATTTGCGCGCGGCGCGTGTGAGTGCTATCCTGCGGAAATTCCGAATTAAAGAGGAGACTTTGACGATGGCGGTTCTTCCTGAGAAGGTTGCGGACATATCGGCGGGCGATCTCGCGGTTCGTTTTCACGGACGCGACGGCGCTCCGCCTTCGGGCGGCGTGATAGCGGTGCCCGCGGGCGCGAACGGACGCGTGGCGTCGGCGGCGCGCCGCATTGACGCGCGGCTGGACGGCGCTCTGGGACGCGCAATCACGGCGCGAGGTCTCAAGGGACGCGCGGGCGAAGCGGTTGAGGTGATGCTGCCGCGCGAGAGCGGTTTGTCCCGCGCGTTTCTGTACGGACTGGCGGCGCCGAAGACGACAACAGCGCCGGGCGACAAGGACAATAAGACGGCGACCTTCCCGAAGAACCCTCCGCCGTCGGCGACCGAGATGACGACAACACAGGCGGCGGAGCGCGCCGGCGCGGTTTTGTATCACACTTTGTCGGGCGCGAATGTTGAGGAGGTCTGGGTTGTCGTCGGCGACGCGCGACTTGCGGTGTCGCTGGCGGAGGGCGCGTTGCTGCGCTCGTGGGAGTTTTCGCTGCATACGCGGGGCAGCCGCAAGGAGCGCCGACGCCTGCGGCGCCTTAATATAGTGCTGAACGACACGCGCACGGCAACAGCGGACTTTAAACAGCGCGAAGCGATCGCGCGCGGCGTATTTTTCGCGCGGGCGCTGGTGTCGGAGCCGCCGAACCGTTTGTATCCGGAGTCGTTTGTGGCGGCGGCGCGGCGGGAGTTGTCTCCGTTGGGGGTGAAGGTCTCGGCGCTGGACGAGAAACAGATGCGCCGTCTCGGAATGGGGGCTTTGCTTGGCGTGGCGCAGGGCTCGGTGCGCGAGCCGTATTTGCTGGTGATGGAGTATCGCGGCGGCGCGGCGTCGGCGGCTCCGGTGGCTCTGGTGGGGAAGGGCGTCTGCTTTGACACGGGCGGCATCTCGCTGAAACCCGCCGGCGGCATGGAGGAAATGAAATACGACATGGCGGGCGCGGCGGCGGTGACGGGCGCGATGATGTCTATCGCCGGACGCGGCGCGCGCGCGAATGTGGTCGGCATTGCCGGCTTGGTGGAGAACATGCCTGACGCGGGGGCGCAGCGTCCGAGCGACATTGTGAGTTCGGCGAGCGGACACACGATTGAAGTGTTGAACACCGACGCCGAGGGTCGTTTAGTTCTGGCCGACGCCTTGTGGTATGCGCAGACGAAGTTCCGTCCGCGCGCGATGGTGGACTTGGCGACATTGACGGGCGCGATGGTGGTCGCGCTGGGCGATTTTTACGCGGGCTGTTTTTCCAACAGTGACGAGTTGAGTCGCGACTTGTTGCGGGCGGGACGCGCGGTTCAGGAGCGCTTATGGCGCATGCCTTTGGACGCGCATTACGACCGCATGATGGACTCGCGCGCGGCTGATGTTCAGAACATTGGCGGCGGTCGCATGGCTGGCAGTGTGACGGCGGCGCAGTTTCTGCAGCGTTTTGTGGACGCGCAAGTTCCGTGGGCGCATCTGGACATTGCCGGCGTGGCGTGGAGCAAGCGCGCTTTGGCGGCGACGGCGTTCGGCGCGACGGGTTTCGGCGTTCGTCTTTTGGACAGATATGTGCGCGAGAGTGTTGAGCGCCGGGGGAGACGTTGAAGGTGGAGGTTGGCGTGTATCGGTGTCGCGGCGGCGGAGAGTTGGCGGCGTTGCGGGGTTTGCTGGTTAAGACCTTGGCGTCCGGACGCCGGGCGTTTGTGCAGACGGCGCCGGAGGTTTTGGACGCTTTGGACCGGGAGTTATGGCTTGGCGGCGAGGGAAATTTTTTGCCGCATGGCAAGTTGGGGGATGAGAATGGCGAGCGTCAGCCGGTGTTGCTGACGGACGCGGTTGATCTGGGCGGGGGGATTGTGAATGGTGCGGAGTATTATTTCCGGTATTTGTTTGGCGGGGGGGGATTTCCTGGAGCGGGGAGTTTTGCGCGTGGTTTTGTGATAGTGGGGGAGGGCGGCGAGTTTGATTCTGGTGAGTTGGGGGGCGATTATCGTGTTTCGTGGTGGCGACAGGAGACGGGCGGCGGCTGGCGTCGTGAGAGTGAGAGCGGGGGTAAATGAGATGAGCGAGGTGAGCGAGATGGAGCGCACATTATCTATTATCAAGCCTGACGCGGTGGCGCGGGGCTTGGAGGGCGAGGTGAATGCTTTGCTGGAGGCGGGCGGACTGAGGGTTGTGGCGCGCCGCGGCTTACGTTTGACGGAGGATCAGGCGCGGGAGTTTTACGCGGTGCATCGGGAGCGTCCGTTTTACGGGGACTTGGTGAGGTATATGACATCGGGTGATGTGGTGGTGCAGGTTTTGGAGGGTGAGGGCGCGGTTTTGCGGAATCGTGAGATTATGGGAGCGACGGATCCTGCCGAGGCTGGCGAGGGGACGATTCGGCGTTTATTTGGCGAGTCGATAGAGCGGAATGTGGTTCACGGCTCGGATTCTCTGGAGAATGCGCGCGCGGAGATCGCCTTCTTCTTCAGCGAGTCCGAATTAAAGTGAGACAAACGAAGCACGGCCCTTGGCATTAGTGGGCGTTTGACTAAGACATTCACGATGTTGGCTCAAGCGAACAGCACCAACTGATGGGTGCGGGCTAGCCCGCAAAAAAATTAAAAAATTAATTGGACTATTTAAGGGGTCAATTAAATCGGCGTGCGGCCCTTGGCATTAGTGGGAGATTGACTAAGACATTCACGATGCTGGCTCAAGCGAACCGCACCCACTGATGCCCGCAGGCGCTGCCTGCAAAAATTAAATTAAAGATTAATTGGCTATTAATGGACAGACGACCAACATGGCGTCATTATTATTGTCTTCATTAATAGACAATTAACGGGTGGCTTATTAAATGGACAGACGATGGCGGCGATGCTAATTAAAAAGCGGCGGATGGGGTGGGATTCGAACCCACGAGAGAGCATGAACCCTCTGCCGGTTTTCAAGACCGGTGCCTTCAACCACTCGGCCACCCATCCACAGATAAGACAAATGACGACAATGCCCCCGAAAATTGCCACCTTTCGCCAAACCGCGCAAATCACAACGCTCGCCGTTGTCGTCCTTGTCCTCCTGACCGCCGCCGCGCCCGCCGCAGCACAGGACAAAAATTTCTCCGAATGGGTCGCCGAACTCCGCGCCGAAGCCCTCGCGCAAAAAATCATCTCGCCCGCTCTCTTCGATCGGGTCTTCGCCGACATCACGCCCATTGCCCGCATCATTGAGTTAGACCGCCGCCAGCCCGAGTTCACGCTCTCGTTCTCCGGCTACTACCTGCAGCGCGTCACCGCCGAACGCGTCGCCGAAGGACGCGCCCTCCTCAACGAACACCGCGCCCTCCTCGCCGAAGTTGAAACGCGATACGGCGTCCCGCCCGAGGTCATTGTCTCGTTCTGGGGCATGGAAACAGCCTACGGAAAATACTTCGGTAAATACAGCACTGTCGCCGCGCTCGCCACGCTTGCCTACGACGACCGCCGCGCCCGCTTTTTCCGCAAGGAACTGCTCGTCGCCCTCGCGCTCCTTGAGGAGGGCGCGCTCGCCCCCGACGAATACCGCGGCAGCTGGGCGGGCGCGGTCGGACATATGCAGTTCATGCCGTCCACCTACCGCGCCTGGGCTGTCGACGGCGACGGCGACGGACGCCGCAACCTCTTCGCCAGTCTCCCCGACGCCTTCCACTCGGCCGGCGCCTTCCTCCAGGGACTCGGATGGCGCCGCGACGAACCCTGGGGCGAAGAAGTCATCCTGCCGTCCGACTTTTCGGCTTTTGATCTCGCGTCTGTTCGCACGCCGCCGGAGACCCGCCATCCGCGCTCGCACTGGCGCGCCCTCGGCATCAAGCGCGGCGACGGCGCCGAACTTCCGGACGACAACACCGCCGCCGCGCTTCTGCTGCCGTCCGGGGCGTCGGGTCCCGCGTTTCTGGTCTACGAAAATTATCGGCGCATTCTGAACTGGAATCGCTCCCGCCTTTACGCCCTCGCCGTCGGACACCTCTCCGACCAGATAGGCGGCGGCGCGTCCTTCGCGCGTCCGCTGGAAACGGAGGAGCGCGTGCGAATCACCGAAATTCGCCAACTTCAGGCCGACCTTGCGCGTCTCGGCTACTACACCCGCGAGATTGACGGAGTTATGGGCTCCGGCACCCGCGCCGCCATCGCCGCCTTTCAGACCGACAAAGGTCTCCCCCCCGACGGACACCTCAACAGAGGCATCATTGACCTCGTAAGGCGTGAAATTACAGAGCAATAATCACCTTTGCTCAAGCACTTCCACAACGAGGGGAAGGCGTAATTCGCGCCCTGTCTCCAGCGACAGCGAATCGAGTCTTTCAACGACATCCACCGCCGCCGCGTAAGAGCGCTCCACATGCCGCAGGAGCCAGGCGAGGACGCCGCTGCCGGGCTGAAGTTGCCTGTCGGCGAAAAGTTTAGCGAGGACGCCCTCAAGGAGCGCGTCATCAGGCTCCACGACTCGCGCGGACGGCGCGGCGGTCAGGCGCGTAGTCAGGTCGGGCAGCCGACATCCCCATTCCTGCGGCGGCGCGCGCGAGGTCAGGAGAAGCCGTCCTTTCGCGCCGCGCAGTCGGTCTAAGAAGTGCTGAAACCCGACTTCGCCGTCCCGCCCTTTCGTGACGCTTTCGGCGCCGTCAATGAGGAAGGCGTCGCGGGGATTGAAGGCGTCCCATGCGTCGCGCGGCAGACGGGCGGGAACAATGCGCGCCGCCGCCGTTGTCTCTTCGTAAATCGCCGCGAGATGACTCTTGCCGCAGCCTTCGGGCCCGACGATCAGTTGGACGGGTTCGTCTCCCCATGCTTTCGGACACTCGGCGGCGACGCGATAGGCGCAGAGGTTCGCGAAGGTGATGACGAAGCGCTCTTTTTCAAAGCGCGGCTGCCAGGCGAGGTTGCGGACGCGGGTCGCGCTCACGGCTCTTCGCGTTTATTTCGGAGTCCGCCGGTGTAGAGTTTGCTTCGGTGCCAGACATTGCCGAGCCGCTCGGACGCGAGCCGCAGGACGGCGGCGACCGGCAGCGCGAGCAGCACGCCGAGGAGTCCGAGGAGCGCGCCGCCGGCGAGCAGGAAGATGATGGCGACGAGCGGATGCAGTCCGATGCTTTCGCCGACGAGTTTCGGCGTGAGGAAGTTGCTTTCCAGGAGTTGTCCGATGATGAAGAGCGCGAGTGCGGCCCATGTCTGCCATCCGAGTCCGAATTCCAGGGCGGCGAGTCCGACGGCGAGGAGCGTGGCGAAGAGCGCGCCGACGAAGGGAATGAACGAGATGATCCCCGCGAAGAGTCCGACCGAGACGGCGTAGTTGACGCCGATGAGGAGCAGTCCGGCGACATACACGGCGGCGAGCACGACAATGACGATAGCGACGCCGCGCAGCCAGTCCAGGAGCACTTTGCGGCTGTCGCTGATGAAGTTGCTGACGGGGGCGTGCCAGGGTTCGGGGAGCCAGTTGCGGAAGAATTTTGCGAAGCGGTCCCAGTCGCGGAGCAGGAAGAAGGACGCGAGCGGCGCGAGCAGCAGAAAGGCGAAGACTTTTCCGACGGCGTTTCCGCCGGCGATGAGGGGCTGGATGAGCCACTGGTTTGCCTGTCCGATGAGGGAGCCGGCTTCGGAGAATCCGACTTGCAGGGCTGACGAGGTGACGGCGCCCCAGTCGAAGCCGAGGAGGGTGTGTTGCTGGAGTTGTCCGCTCTGGATGTAGAGTTCAATCTGGTTGAGCGCGGCGCCGACTTCGCCGATGAAGACGGGCAGGAGCAGTGCGCCGATGGCGAAGAGTGTGGCGAGCCATGCGAGTGTGAGGAGTCCGGCGGCGATGGAGGGCGAGATTTTGGTCGTGAGTTTTTCTTTGGCTGGCTGGAGGAGCCATGCGAGGAGCGTGCCGGCGATGAAGGGAGCGAAGACGCTCCGCAGTGTGAAGAGGAGGAGGAGGAAGAGTATGAATCCTGTGATCCATACGAGCGACTGTTGTTTGAGCGAGAGCATTGCGAGACGAAGACGATGACGGTGTTGGCAGGCGTTGATAGTGTCAATGACGATAACGATAGCGGTGGGTGCTGGTCTCGTTTTGGTCAGAGGGCTGCGTTAACGGTCCCGAAGTTGGTGATGGTGACGATGACGATGGACGGGTGATGGTCTTAAAGGTGTCGGCCGGTGGTGACGATGATGGTGGCGATGGTGGTGGCGATGGTGGCGGGCGTTGAGTTGTTAAGGATGTTGACGATGACAGGTGGCGATAGGACGAAGTTAAGCCTCTGGCATTAGTGGGAGTTTGACTAAGACATTCACGGTGTTGGCTCAAGCGAGCGATGCCGGCAGATGGGTGCGGGCTGGCCCGCAAAAAAAATTAACCCCGACTCAGACTTAATTGACACCCGTTACCGTCTTCCTCCCTGAAAAATGACACCGTCGCCGTCGCCCGTTCCCCGCCCCTGACTTTTAAGGCGCCGTCGTTGTCGTCCGTCCGTCAGGAGAAAATCAGGGCGACAACCACAAGCACAACAGCCGAAGCCGCAAACGCAATGCCCATACCAACCAGAAACGCCCGATAAGTCCGACGCCGCTCCTCAAGCGATACCTCAGCCATAACGCACCTCCAAATCAAAAGTTGCCTCAGAGCAGACCCTACAATACACTGCATAGCATGTCAAAAATGTCCCGCATCGCCGGAGCCGTCGCCTTCGCGGCCGTCCTCTGCGCCGACACCGCCCCCGCGCCCGCGCAGACAGGCAACTCGCCCTGGATCATCTCCGACCTCGCCCTGGAAGCCTCCGCCGCCAACGCCGCGCTCGCCCGCGAAATCGTCTTCAATCAGGTCGGACGCGCCGCCCTGGAACAACTCTGGACACGACTCCTGCCGCCGAACGCGCAGCCGCCCTACATTCCGAGCGACACCATCGCCAACTGGATTTCCGAGATCAGCCTGCAGCACGAACGCTACTCGCCGACGAAATACGCCGCGACTTTTCAGGTCACTTTTCAGCCTGAGCCTGTGCGTCATTTTTTTGATGAGAACCGGCTCAGTTATGCTGAAGCGCTGGCGCAGCCTGTTCTTGTGCTGCCGTTGTTTACGCTTAACAGCCGCAACCCTGTGCTTTTTGACACATCGGACAATCCGTGGCTGCGGTGGTGGCAGGGCAACGCGCCGCAGAACGGACTTATTCCTTTTATTATTCCTGCCGGCGACCTTGGCGACATTGCGCGGATTCAGCCGGAGGACGCGCTTGTCGGGGATTCTGCGGCTATTCTTTCTATTGCGCGCCGATATCAGACGCGCGGAGTTATTGTCGCGCATATGGACTCCTTGCAGAGCGACACGCAGGGACGGCGGCTGCTGCTGGACATTGTTCATTACCGGCTTGGCGGCGAGCCGAGTCGTGATTTTCAGGTTATTTATCCTGATCCTGACGACATTGATCTTTCTCTTGCTTTTGCGCGTGCTGCCGAGACATTGATCGGCCCGTTGCAGGACGAGTGGAAGCGGCGAAATTTGATAACTGCGGGCGCGCGGAACGAGGTTCTTGCGAGTCTTCGGCTTAATGGTCCGCGCGACTGGGGACGCCTCCGCCGTGGACTTGGCGCGGTTTCCGGACGCATAGAGGTTCAGATAGTTGGATTTTCCGGACGTGATGCGTGGGTGCGTTTCAGGTCTTCTGCTGACAGTGAGGGACTTGCGGGCGCGCTTGTGGTGGGCGGACTTATTCTGGAGCCTGACGGCGCGGCTTCTGGTGGTGATGGCCCTACGCATACTCTTTCTTTTCTTGAGGATCGCGCCGACCTGCAGTAGCCGGGAGACAGACGAAGCACCGCCCTTGGCATTAGTGAGCGCTTTAATTAAGAGACAGACGAAGAACAGCCTTTGGCATTAGTGGGAGTTTGACTTAGACATTCACGATGTTGGCTCAAGCGAACGATGCCAACTAATGGGTGCGGGCTAGCCCGCAAAAAAAATTAAAATTAAATAGACAATTTAAGGGGTCAATTAAGTAAATTGCTTTCTTACTAATTGACTATTAATGGTGTCTAATTAAATAAATTAATTTCTTTTAATTTTATTTTTTTGCAGGCAGCGCCTGCGGGCATTAGTTGGTATCGCTCGCTTGAGCCAACATTGTGAATGTCTTAGTCAAAGTCTTACTAATGCCAAGGGCCGCACTTCGTTTGTTATTATACCTCCCGCGGCAGCAAACGATCCTCAAACGGATAGGGCGACAGCAACTCATAGCCGTCGTCCGTCACCAAAACCTGCTGCTCCAACTTCACACCCTCCTTCGCCGCGCCAAGACCGCCAGACTCGCCGATATAACTCTCCACACACAACACCATCCCAGCCTCCAATACCCCCTCGCTGCGGCCGCCGGGCATATCCTCCGCATAGTAAATAGACGGATACTCGTCACACAAGCCCGCCCCGTGCGCCACAACCGCATAACGATTGTCACGATACTCCTCCGGCATACGCCACGACTTCTCCGTAAACTCGCGAAACCCCAAACCAGCCCGCACCAACTCCAAATTAAAATGCACCTGCTCATACGCCGTCCCGTACAAACGACGCTGCTCGTCACTCGCCGCACCATCGCCCACCAGCCACGCGCGCGAGACATCCGCTAAATATCCCGTCGGACCCACCATGTCCGAGTCAAAGACGAACAACTCGCCCGCCTCCATTCGGCGTCCGCTGCACTCCTGAAACCACGGATTCGTCCGCGGGCCCGACGCCGCGAAACGCGTCTCTATCCACTCGCCGCCGGACGCAATGTACGACCCGTGCATCAACGACCATACCTCGTTCTCGCTCATCCCCGCGCGCATGCCGTCTTGCATCGTCCGCAGCGCCGCATCGCACGCGGACATAGACAACTTCACCGCCGCAACCTCCTCCGCGCTCTTCACCGATCGCGCGCGCTCAATCAACCATTGTCCGTCGCAGACCTCCACGCCCAGTTCGCTCAGGCAAAACAAGCCCGCCGGCTCGCTCCTGTCCACCGCCAGACGCCGAACACCGCCGCCGTAAACACGAACCAGATCCGCTATCTCCTCCGCCCACGCCCGCGCGCGCGCCATGTAGTCCTCGCCCACCGAAAACGGAAGCCACGCGATCGCCGGACGTATCTCGTCCAGCGTCTCCAGGTGCGCGCATATGTGAAAACAACCGTGGTAGTCAAACAAAATCACCGGTCCCTCGGTCGCCACAAAAACATAACGCCCCGGCGCATGCAGCGTCCAGACCTGCATGTTGCGCGCGTCGGTCGCGTAGCGGATGTTCAACGGGTCGTACAACAACGCCCCCGCGACATCGGCGCCGCGCAACTCCGCGCGAAATCGCTCCAGGCGATACGACCGCAGGCGCGCGAGGTCTAAGTCGCCGTAGACATCAACTTCCCAGTCAGCGAGTCCCATTGCTCCGCTCCTCACTCTTCGCCGCACGACAGCAGCACGATGTCATACACAGGATGCTCCACCGACGACACCGACGGCGATGAAGCATACAGCCAGCCGCGAAAAACCGAAACGCCCTCGGAGGTTGTCCGCCGCCGCGACAGGTCGGAGCCGAAGCCGGGCGGGTGTTCGTCCACTTTGAGCCATGCGACTGACTCCGGGACTTCAAGCGGCAGCGAGCGCCAGCATGTTTCAACGCGCACCGACAGCGTGCCGAAGCGGATGTCGCGTCCGAGCGGAACGCGCAGGGTGTTTGTGCGCGCCGTCACTTTGTCCAGGACTTGAAGGGTCACTTCGCCGGAGGTTGGGGCGAGGCGTCCTGTGGGGCCTTGGGCGCGCGCCGTGCCTGTCGTCAAGATCATCGGAGACAATAACAGCGCCGCCAAAGTCAACGAAGACAACAACACCGCCGCCTTTTTTGTCACCGTCGCCGTCAAAGTTAACGGAGACAATAATGGCGCCGCTGTTTTCGTCACCGTCATTGTTAACAGGGACAATAATGGCGCCGCCGTTTTTGTCACCGTCGCCGTCAAAGTTAACGAGGACAACAACACCGCCGCCGTTTTTGTCACCGTCACCGTCGCCGTCAAGGTCAACGGGGACGATAACAGCGCCGCCGTTTTCGTCGCCATTTTTGTCACTGTCGTTGTCCCCGTTTTCATCGCCTGTCAGCGTCGCCACGGATTCCGCAGGCGTTCCATTATTTGCGCGAGGCTTGCGCGGAGTTGTTTTTCGTCCACGCCGATGAGGATGCCGTCGGCGAAGGTGTCCTGCGCGAGGGTTTCAAGTTCGGCGAGGCGTTCGTCCAGCAGTTTTGTTTTGTCCTCGCAGTCCAGGACGCGTCCGGACGGGTCGCGCCAGACGCGTTCGCTGTCCTTGTCGCCGTTCTGCGTCATTTTTGCGGTTCCTGTTTCTGTGTTAGACTGCCTGAGTCAGCAACTCCGCGAGAAATCCGTATGTCTCTTATACTACAAAACGCGCTCGAGAGGTTGTCGCTGCTCTGGGCGACTTTTCTTCCGATTTTCTGGCATGTTGTTGCCGCGGCGGCGGTGTTGATTGTCGGGCTGTGGTTCGCGTATCAGGCGAACAAGCGGCTCAACCGTTATCTCCGGCAGTTGCCCCATGTGGACGAGACGAGCGCGATCTTTCTGAGTCGGGCGTTGTATGCGCTCATTCTTGTCGTGACGGTCCTGATAGCGCTCACGCAGCTCGGAGTTGAGACGACGAGTCTCATCGCGCTGCTGGGCGGCGCGGCGCTGGCGGTCGCGCTGGCGTTGCAGAGTACGCTTGGGAATCTGGCGGCGGGTTTGCAGTTGTTGATTTTGCGTCCGCTGGCGAAGGACAGCGTTGTGGAGGCGGCGGGCATCACCGGCACGGTGGACGAGATTTCGTTGTTCACGACGACTTTGCAGACTTTTAACGGCGAGCGGATAGTGGTTCCGAACAGCAGTTTGACGGGGAGCAACATATTTAATTACAACAAGTTGCCTGTGCGGCGTGTGCGGGCGGTGGTGTCGGTGGGATATGGCGAGGATGTGCGGCGGGTGCGCGACATTTTGCTGGATTTGGCTGAGGGGCATCCGCTGGTGCTGGAGGATCCGGCGCCTGATGTGTGGGTGGTGGCGCTGGCGGACAGCGGGGTGGACTTGTCGTTGCGTGTGTGGGTGCGTCGCGATGATTTTGTGCCTGTTTTGCGGGAGATATTGCTGTTGGTTAAGGAGCGGCTTGATGCTGAGGGTGTGGAGATTCCGTTTCCGCAGCGTGTTATTCACCGGGCGGCGGAGGGTGATTCGGCGAGTGTGTCGGGGGGAGGAGTGACGGTGGCGAAGATTCGCGAGGATGATTTGGAGGGCGGCGAGGAGTGAGGCTTGGTTCGGGGGCTGTTTTGACCCTGCCGCGTTTTTTGTCTTAAGAGACAAACGAAGTACCGCCCCTGGCATTAGTGGGAGTTTGACTAAGACATTCACGATGTTGGCTCAAGCGA
>JALCBB010000024.1:17946-19144 GCA_028066985.1 Alphaproteobacteria bacterium | reverse complement strand
TTTTTTGCGGGCTAGCCCGCACCCATCTGCCGGCATCGCTCGCTTGAGCGAACATCGTGAATGTCTAAATAAAACTCCCACTAATGCCAGAGGCCGCGCTTCGTCTGTCTCTTAATTAATAAGGCGTCTGTGCTAGAGTCAGCAGATGCCGGAAACAGCGCAGACAACGCAGACAGACAAGCCGCCGCTCACCGTCCTCCTCGCCGCGCCAAGAGGATTCTGCGCCGGCGTCACACGCGCCATCCACGCCGTGGAACACGCCCTCGACCGCTTCGGCAAACCCGTCTATGTCAGACACGAAATCGTCCACAACCGGCGGGTCGTCAGAAACCTCGCCGACAAAGGCGCCGTCTTCATCAGCGAACTCCGCGAAGCGCCGCCCGACAGTCCCGTCATCACCTCGGCGCACGGCATCGCGCGCGCCGTCGCCGATGACGCGCGCGCGCGCGGTCTCCTCCACATTGACGCGACCTGCCCGCTCGTGGAGAAAGTCCACAGCGAAGTGCGCCGCCACATCGCCCGCGACCGCCAGGTCATCCTCGTCGGACACCGCGACCACCCCGAAGTCACCGGCACCCTCGGACAAGCGCCCGCCGGACGCGTCCTCCTCGTGGAAACAAAAGCCGACTGCCGCGCCGTCACGCCCGACGACCCCGCCCGTCTCGCATGGGCGACTCAGACCACGCTCTCGGTCGGCGACACTGCCGAAATGATCCGCATCCTGGAGTCCCGCTTTCCCGAGATTCAGGGACCGAAAAAAAGCGACATCTGCTACGCCACCGAAAATCGTCAGAACGCGGTCGCGGCGGCGGCGCCGGAGTGCGAACTTTTTCTCGTGATCGGATCGGCGAACAGTTCCAACTCGCAGCGGCTCGTGGAGGTGGCGCGCGCGGCGGGCTGTCCGCGCAGCCTGCGCATTGACGGCGCCGGCGAACTGCCGCCGCCGCGCGACCTTGAAGGCGTGCGGACGCTCGGCCTCACGGCGGGCGCGTCGGCGCCGGAGGAACTTGTCCGCGAAGTGCTTGACGCTCTCGCCCGCGACTTCTCCCTGACGACGGAAGAGCGACAGGTCGCCGAGGAGCGGATTCACTTTCAGCCGCCCCGTGTTTTGCGTCAAAACACCCGCGCGGGAGACGGGAACGGTGACAGTCGCGGCGGCGGTGAAGGTGTCGGCGACAGTGACAGTGACGGTGAAGGC
>JALCBB010000024.1:0-17846 GCA_028066985.1 Alphaproteobacteria bacterium | reverse complement strand
GAGAGCATCGGCAAAAGCGGCGGGGACGGTGACAGTCGCGCCGGCGGTGAAAGTGCCGGGAACGGGGACGGTGACAGTCGCGGCGGCAGTGAAGGCATCGGCGATGAAGGTGTCGGCGACGGTGACAGTGACGGTGAAGGCGAGAGCATCGGCAAAAGCGGCGGGGACGGTGACAGTCGCGCCGGCGGTGAAAGTGTCGGGAACGGAGACGGAGACCGTCGCGGCGGCAGTATCGACAGCGGCGGCGAGAACATTGACGGCGACAGCGAAGGCGCCGCCGTCGCGTAGCAGACTTTGATCCGCGATGGCAGTTTATACTCCGGTCAGCGCCGCCGACGCCCGCGCCTTTCTCGGCCTCTTCAACGAGAGCGAGGTCGGCGAGTATGTCTCGCATACGGAGATTCGTCAGGGAGTGGAGAACTCCAATTTTTTTCTCTCGGCGACGCGCGGCGAGTTCGTGCTGACGCTCTACGAGCGCCGCGTCTCCGCCGCCGACCTGCCGTTCTTTCTCGGCTTCACGCGGCACCTCGCGGACGCGGGAATTCCGGCGCCGCGTCCGCTGCGTCTCGCCGACGGACGCGACTACGGCGCGCTGAACGGACGCCCCGCCGCGCTCCTCGCGCGTCTGCCGGGCGCCGGCGCCGACGACAGCGCGCGCGATCCGCGGCTCTGCCGCCTGGCGGGCGCGGCGCTTGCGGAGATGCATCTCGCAGCGCGTTCGTTCGGCGATGTCCGCGACAACGACCTCGGAATCGCGGCGTGGCGCGGACTCCTTGAGCGCGCCGAGACTCTTCACCTGCGCGGCGGCGGTGGTGACGGTGACGGTGACGGCGGCAGCGATGGTGACGGCGACGGCGACAATGATGATGACGATCGACAGCGCGATCTTGCGCGGCGCGGGCGTCGTGTTCTTGACGCGGTGGAGCGGATGTGGCCCCGCGGTCTGCCGTCGGCGGTGGTGCATGCTGATCTTTTTCCGGACAATGTTCTGTTTGATGACGGCGAGATTCGCGGAGTGATTGATTTTTATTTCGCGTGCCGTGATTTTTTCGCGTATGATCTGGCGGTGTGTCATCTCGCGTGGTGTCATGACGCGGAGGACGGCGACGGCGCGCCTGCGGGCGAGCGGTCGCGGGCTTTGCTGGCGGGCTACGGGAGCCGTCGTGTTCCGGGCGAGGCGGAGGCGGAGGCGTGGAATGTGCTGTCGGCGGGGGCGGCGCTGCGATTTTTTCTGACGCGCTGGATAGACACGGCTTTGACGGACGACGGCTGCAATGTTGTTGTGAAGGATCCTCTGCCGATGCTGCGCGCGGCGGAGTATTATCTGGGGGAGACGGGGCTGTGAGCGCGGAGTTTATTGAGGGCTGGTGCGACGGCGCGTGTCTGGGCAATCCTGGTCCCGGGGGCTGGGGGGTATTGGTGATTGATGGCGACGGGGTTCGGCACAGTTTTTCGGGTTATGAGGCGGAGACGACGAACAACCGAATGGAGATGGAGGCGGTGATTCGGGCGCTGGACGCGGCGGGTGATTTGCCGGGTTCGGGTGCTGGTTTGCGGCTGTACAGTGACAGTGAATATGTGTGTCGTGGTTACGGGGAGTGGCTTGAGGGGTGGAAGGCGCGCGGCTGGCGGACGTCTGGCAAGAAGGCGGTGAAGAACCGCGACTTGTGGGAGCGCCTGGAGGCGGCGGCTGACGGTTTCAGGGGCGGCGGTGACGGTGACGGCGGCGGTCGTGGTTTTGAGTTGGTGTGGGTTCGCGGACATTCCGGCGATCCTGGCAATGAGTATGTTGACGGCCTTGCTTACCGGGCTATTACTGAGAAAAATAATTAATAGAGACGACAAGGGGGGGCTTTGGTGTTTCCGGATGGAAATTCTCGGCCCGACAATCTCGTTGTCGCTTTGTAAACCGATGGACGAAAAAAGACTATGAGGAAGCGCCCGGCTCTGTCCGTTGGTGGTCTCCGGATAAGAGCCGGGAACGGTCTCAACGCAGCGTCAACGGAGAAGGGTGTTTCGCTGGCGCGGTGCTTTGAGATCTCGCTTCCTCGGTGCGAATAATGGCATTTTGGGGGAGGGCTGGCAAGTCGTTATGAAATTAGTCTGAAATTTCAATCACTTACGGGCGCAACTTTTAGTTGTATCGGGAAGGATTTGGGAAGGGGGCTGAAATTTGTCCTGATTTTTTGCGGATTTCGGGCGTTGCGGACGAGACATCGCGGCGGGGGCGGGTGTCTGCGGGGCAGGGGAGGGGGAATACAATTTTAGGTTGTATTGCCTGAATTGACCTGTCGCGGGACGGGCGGCGCCCGCAGGCATCAGTGATCTGCCCCTGCCAGCACCGTGATTGTCTGAAACTGGTTGTCGCTTGTTTCAAATTCGGTGCTTCGTTAACTTTGGTGTTATGACGAATCAAGACCTCCTCGTTAACCGGCGTTCATATCCGTAACTGCAATTTGAACATTCAACCAGCAATCTGTTGACAAACTCCCTTACGGCAATTTCGCCCTTGCTGCAGGAAGGACACTTAAGTTTTTTGGCGCGACCCGGGCAGTTGGTTTCCCCGTATTTTTTCCCGTTGTATGTATGACAGCCGAAAAAAGCCCCTCTTTTCGCTATAAGAACGCCGTGAGAGCATTTGGGGTTGTTGCACTTATTGTATTTTGTCCCGCAACGCTCGTTGATGCACGAGGCATGTCTTTTACGCTTCATTCGTTTAATCGGCGCTTTGTGGCAGACAAAACACGCGTTCACCGTGTAATCGCAGATTGAATAATTCACACACCCGAAAAACGTCGAGCCGTCAGATTCATTTTTCTTCCTGACGGTCATGCCGTCTTCGCAGGCAGGACACTCGCCGTGGTTGGAGATGTCCCCGGCCACGGCAACTTTATAGTAGTCCTCATGCTCCCCGAGCTCTTCGGCAAATTCAGACGGAAATCCCGAATTCGCAATCAGGTGAGTCTGCTCCCTCGCTCTGGTGAGAGCCACATAAAACACTCTTCGCTCCTCGCTGTGCCGGAAATCATCCGAAGAGGGCAAGGGGGGTAAAACGAGATTAAGAATCGGATCGTCTTCTCTTATGTTCGGAAAGCCGCTCTTCTCAGAATCAAGGTCAGCCACAATCACATAGTCCGCCTCCAGGCCCTTCGCTCCATGAATTGTCCTCGGCTGGCATACGACCCCTTCCCATTCAGCCTCCAGCCTCCGTATCAGAGGAGGGGAAAGCCTGTCTTTGCTCCTGTTGTAACGGAAGAGGATTTGCAGTGATTTTGAAGAGGTGTCGCGCTTCTCCCGAATAAACCTCACAACTTTTAATACAGCATCAAACTGATCCTCTTCCGTCCAGTGGAGAAAAACCTGCGGGTCGTCTTTCCAGACCGGGGCAATAATCTCCTTTTTTATCTGCGAGGAATTCCGCATCACGAATTTGCCGCTGGTCTCGGCGATTTTATTGTTAAATCGGAAGGTTCTGTCGAGTATGAGAGAAGTTGTCCTCTCATAACGATCTTTGAAATTATTTATGATGAGAGGATTAGACCCCGCAAACCTGTTAATCGCCTGCCAGTCGTCTCCCACGCAAAACAACTTTGCACCCTCTTTCTTCTCCAGCAATGCCTGAACAAGCGCATATCTGCCATCGGATATGTCCTGAAATTCATCAATAATGACATACTTCCAATTGGACACATACCCGCCCTGCTCCACCAAAGCGGTTGCTTTGGAGATCATGTCGCCGAAGTCGATGGTTTTCGCACGAACCAGCTTTTCCCTGTATTTTTGATAGACAATTTCAAAAATCTCGAGAAACAATGTCGTTCTCATGTTCCCCCTTGCCTCTCGATAAAGAAAGTTCATTGGCGCCCTGTCCGGATTTTCCTTGAATTGAGAAAGGAATCTGATTAGCAGCAATTCGACAAATTTCTCGTGCTTCCCCGTCTGGTTGATTTTTTCAAGCACTTCGCTGTCCCTTTTGGGCTTCAGCGTGACGCCTCTTTTTACAAGCTCCTTTTCCAAGACTGCCAGAAGGCACCCGCTTTTGTTCTGATGGTAGAACAGTTCAATCAGATCGGTGTTTCCTTCTTTGTGAGTTTTCTTTTTCCAGCGCATCTGTCTCCTGTATTCTTTCGCGTCGATGTAAGGCGCGGTGTTGCCTTTCTCGTCCACGCCGAAGTATTCAATGTATGCGCCAATTTTATGTGCGCCAATTTTAGGGATGTAGAAATCCGGCTGATAGGGTCTGTTCAAAACCATTGAAGAATTCGGCGAGTAGGGTCTCTCGTATTCGTAAGTGACATTGTGCATGAAAAGAAAATTGGCGATCATAAGCTCCCCGTAGCTTTTCACGGTTTCACCGTTAAGCGTTTGAAGGTTGCCGCTTGTTCTAACCCAGGCGGAATACTCGCGAAGCGATTTAAAATCCCGATGCTCATCCTTTTTGGGAAACTCATATCTTTCAAAGTAGCGCGTGTACAAACCCCGCATTTTTTTATCCTTCAGGCACTCTTCCAGAATGCCGCCAAGGAATTTTGGCAAATTCTCTTCTTCAACCCGCGTATCAACGTCAGGACCATTCATTATTTTTTTGCCAAGAGCATGGAATGTACTTATCTCGACTCTCCGAGCATCAGCCCCCCACTTCGCCGACCTTGAAGATTGTCTTTCCCGCACCTTCCGAATCACTCTTTGAGCGACGGCATTGACGCCCGAAGGCAGATTTCGCCGCAGAACTGGAAACATTCTCTCCAGTTCTCGAGTAGTGGCGTCTCTGTTCGAGCGCATACACTTCTCTAAATTTTTAACCCTGTTCCGCAATTCTTGAGCATTGGCTTTGTTGTAAGTGATGACAAGAATATCTTCCGGTTTGACCTTCTTGATTCCAACCAGATAAACAATTTTTCCGATAACCGTTGAGGTCTTTCCGGTACCGGCGCCGGCAATGACAAGACTTCTTCCCTCATCCAGTATTACCGCCTGTCGCTGCCCTATTGTCAGAGGGTTTTTCTCGACCCTGCTGAAAAAGTCAAAGTGCCAGAATCTCGCCCAGATCTGGCGCGGGTAAAAAAGGGTGTGCGTCGGGCAGAGGAGCGCATCCCGAAGACCTTTATGCGGATTTTTACAGCCTTTCATGCGGAGTCCCTCGTGAAAATCGTCAGCCCGGGCGCCGATTTCCAGCACGAGCCTCTGAAGCAGAATACCCCAAAACACATTCCTGTCAAGTCAAAATTTTAATTTTTTTTGCGGACACCGCCCGCTCTGCCAAACAGAAAACGACACGCTTATGCCTGTGCAGACGGCTGGTGCCGTCTGCGGGCTGTCTCCGCCATTCCCAAAGGGAATGGCGGAGACAGCCGAGGCGTGTCGTTTTCTTTCTTATCCCTGCAAATCTCGTTCTTTTCAGCATAAATCGCTCGTGCCAAGGGCTCAAATATAGGGGTAGCAATGTCACGGCTGGTGGTGTATAAGGGGAGGCATGATGTCTGAGAAACGCTCGGGGGAGCGGGAAGGCAAGCGAGTGCGAGGGTGGCCCCACTTTTGCTCAGTGGGGCTTTTGGTGTTTGTCATCGGGTTCGTGTTCTGGACATTCTCGCCGTGGCTTATATCAATAACCTTTTTATCATCGGATCTGTCGCTAAAATTATTTTGGAATCGACACTCCGAGGCGTACTTGCCGGGATTGATTCTGCTCGGCCTTGCGGGGCTGACGGCAGGCTTCACCTACTGGCGCGGACAGCAGACCAACCAGCAAATAAAGGAGACGCAGAGACAGATCAAAGAAGCTCAGCGACAAACCCGCGAGCAGAGCTTTAACAACGCCATTCAGATGGCCGTGGATGTCAGAGACCCAGCGCGCGCAGTGGCCGGCTGGTGGCTCCTGCTTCTGTGGCTTGAACGAGAAGATCCCGCAGATGAGGACAAGAGCAGATACCTGGAAATGGCTTGCAGCACAGCCACGGGTGTCCTGTCCCTGAAATCTGAGACAGAGTCGATGTTGCGGGATGGATTGGAAAAATTGCGGAAGCATCTTGAAGGACGCACAACGAAGGAGGGGATGGTGCGCTACAACGATTACTTCCGCGAAGCAAACGCAACCCGTGTTGATACAGACGTGCGCCAGCAGGCCTTTAATCTGCTGATAGAGCATCCTTCACAAAAGTGGGTGGCCGAAAAAGTGTGGGTGATGAATTTTCGCGATCTAACTGATCTGTTCTTGGGCGAAGACATGTTAAGGCAATGCGATCCGAAAGGGGAATGGAGATTTGTGGCCGTCTCCAGCCACTGCATAGGCGCACACTTTCAGTGGAGAATAAATCTGTCGGGAGCTAATTTCAGCGATGCCAAAATGATGGGGGCATATTTGGAAGAGGCGAATTTGAGCGGCGCAATTCTTCGAGGCGCAGATTTACGCCGCGCCGAATTAACCGGCGCCAATCTGCGGGAAGCGAAATTACCGTGTGCCAATCTGCAAGGCAACAATCTCTGGGACAGCACCCTGGAAGGAGCAGATTTGTCATGGGCTGACTTGAGAAAGGCCATCTTGTATAGACGATTACCGTCGTGGAACAAGCCTGGCGCATGGGAAAATCATTTTGTCCGTTTTCACAGAACCCGGATTGACGGTACCGACTTTACGGACATTGAGGATGCTTCCACATATGATCTGAAGGCGCTGCTTAAAGGCTGCTGGTGGAGCAGGGAGATTCGTGATGGCAGGCCTCACCTGCCTGAAGGTATTGATGCGGATGACATTCCCGACTCTCCCGACAAAACAGTGCCGACGGGGGGAGAGGAATGGGGTTAAGTGGGCAAGGCGCGCGCCTCGCCGGGCGCGGACTGCGTCCGCACGATGTGTGCGCCGTAAACGGCGCACGCTTTAATTTAACTTTAATAAGGCGGTGGAGGATAAAAAAACGCGGCGGGGTCGGTGCATCCCCTGGGTCAAGGCAGTTCCCGCTCCGCTAAAACAGAAAACGACACGCTCACGCCCGGCAGACGGCTGGCGCCGTCTGCGGGCTGTCTCCGCTACCCTGCGGGTAGCAGAGACAGCCGAGGCGTGTCGTTTTCTCCCGTCAGCAAACTTTGTCTCTCTAACCAGAAAAAAATGCGGCGCCGTCAATAAAGCCCCTGGACCCGCGCCGTCTCCACCACCCCCGCTCCTCAAATGTGTCGCGCAAGCGCGACGCCTTAACTCCCCGCCCAGGGCGGTGGAGAACAAAAACACGGCAGGGTCAACGCCTCCCCCGGAACAAAGTCACACACCCACTGGCAATTAAATCAAAAAACCCTATAATCTCCACAATCCAACCCAAACACCCCAAAACAATGAAAATCACCCCCAAAATCTCCAAAATCCTCGAACACTACGACCACGAGACGCCCGCCGTCCGCAAAAATCTCGCCCAGATCCTCATGCACGGCAAACTCGCCGGCACCGGAAAACTCGTCATCCTCCCCGTAGATCAAGGGTTTGAGCACGGGCCGGCGCGCTCCTTCGCCGCCAATCCGCCCGCCTACGACCCCCTCTACCACTGGAACCTCGCCATCAACGCCAAACTCTCCGCCTTCGCCGCACCCCTCGGACTGCTCGAATCCGGCGCCCACAAACTCAACGCCGAGATCCCCACCATCCTCAAAATCAACAGTTCCAACACCATCGGCAAGGCGCAGGATCAGTCCCTGAACGCGTCGCCGAAGGACGCGCTCCGACTCGGCGCCAACGCCATCGGACTCACCATCTACCCCGGCGCCGACAACTCCCTCGAAATGTACGAAGAAACCAAAGACAACATCGCCGAAGCCCGCGCCCTCGGACTGCCCGCGGTCGTCTGGTCGTATCCGCGCGGAGGGCCGCTCTCCAAAGAAGGCGAGACCGCCCTCGACTCCGTCGCCTACGGAACCCACATCGCCGCCCTGCTCGGCGCGCACATCATCAAGGTCAAGCCGCCGACACAGCACCTTGAGAATCCGGACGCCAAAAAAGTCTACGAGTCCCGCGGCATTCCGCGCGACACTCTCGCGCGGCGCGTCGCGCACATCAGGGAGGCCGCCTTCAACGGCAGGCGCATCGTCGTTTTTTCGGGAGGCGCCTCCACCGGCGACAACGACCTGCTCGCGCAGGTTCAGGAACTCCACAAGGGCGGCGCCAACGGCTCTATCATCGGACGCAACTCCTTTCAGCGTCCGCAGAAGGACGCGCTTGACCTTCTCGCCAGGATCATCGCCATTTATCGCTCCCCCGAAAATGAAACACCCTGACCTGTCACCGTCGCCGTCGCCGTCACCACCTTCACCTTAACTCGTCACCATCACCTTCACCTTGGACAACCACCTTCACACCAGCCCGTCGCCGTCATCCGTCACCATCATCACACTAACCTTTCACCGTCACCGTAACCGTAACCTTAACCCGTCGCCATCATCCTGAACCATCACCGTCGCCGTCACCCTGGACAACCACCTTCACGCCAGCCCGTCGCCGTCATCCGTCACCATCATCACACTAACCTTTCACCGCTACCTTAACTCGTCACCATCACCCTGAACCATCACCGTCGCCGTCACCCTGGACAACCACCTTCACACCAGCCCGTCGCCGTCATCCGTCACCATCATCACACTAACCTTTCACCGTCACCGTAACCGTAACCTTAACCCGTCGCCATCATCCTGAACCATCACCGTCGCCGTCACCCTGGACAACCACCTTCACGCCAGCCCGTCGCCGTCATCCGTCACCATCATCACACTAACCTTTCACCGCTACCTTAACTCGTCACCATCACCCTGAACCATCACCGTCGCCGTCACCCTGGACAACCACCTTCACGCCAATCCGTCGCCGTCATCCGTCACCATCATCACACTAACCTTTCACCGTCACCGTCACCTTAACCCTAATCCGGCGCCGTTATCGTCGCCCTCTCCCCCAACCCAGAACCCCCGAAACAAAATGCGCATCCAGGGCAACGCCGTCAAACCAGGAAACATCCTCCTCCACCAGAACAAACTCTGGCGCGTCGTCAAAATCCAGCATGTCAAGCCCGGCAAGGGCGGCGCCTTCAATCAGGTGGAACTCAAAAATATCCCCGACGGCACCAAACTCAACGAGCGCTTCCGCTCCGACGACCTCATCGAGAAAGTCAGACTCGACGAGCAGAAATACCAGTACCTCTACACCGCCGACGACCTCCTCACCCTCATGCACTCGGAGAACTTCGAGCAGATCACCGTCAGCGCCGGACTCCTCGGAGACGCCCGGAAATTCCTCGCCGAAATGATGGAACTCACCGTCGAGTCCTACGAGGGAAAACCTATCGCCGTCTCGCTGCCCGAGTCCGTCACGCTCGCCGTCAGCGAGACCGAGCCCGTCGTCAAGGGACAGACCGCGACCTCCTCCTACAAGCCCGCCCTTCTGGAGAACGGCGTCCGCACCATGGTGCCGCCGCACATAGAAGCCGGACAGCGCATCGTCGTCAACACCCAGAACGGCGAGTACATGGAACGCGCCCGCAACTAAACTCGCGCCGCCGTCACCGTCATCCCGAACACAACGACCGTCACCGTCGCCGTTAATCTGAACACGAACCGCAACGCCGCGACCGTCGCCGTCAATTCGGACATAAACCTTAACGCACGCCGCCGTCACCGTCGCCGTCATCCCGAACACAACGACCATCACCGTCGCCGTCAATTTGGACATAGACCTTAACGCCCGCCGCCGTCACCATCACCGTCAATCTGAATACAACGATCAGCGACCTTCACCGTCCCCGTTAACCTGAACGCAGGCCGCAACAGCCGTCACCGTCATTGTCTCCGCTAATCTGAACACAGCCCGCGACACCCGCAATCGTCACCGTATCCGTCTTCACATGCGCGAAACTCCGCTCCTCAATGTCATGCGCCGCGCCGCCGAACGCGCCGCCAAAGCCCTCAGGCGCGACTTCGGCGAAGTCCACGCGCTGCAGGTCTCCCGCAAAGGTCCCGCCGATTTCGTCTCGCGCGCCGACACCCGCGCCGAGCAGATCCTCCAGCGCGAACTCCAGACCGCCAGACCCGACTACGGATTCCTCATGGAAGAATCCGGACACATCCCCAATCCGAAATCCAATCGCACATGGGTCATTGATCCCCTGGACGGAACCTCAAACTTTCTGCACGGCATTCCGCACTTCGCGATTTCCGTCGCGCTCCGCGAAGAGGAGCGTCTTATCGCGGCGTTTGTCCTGCAGCCGCTCACCGGCGAGCGGTTCTCCGCCGAACTCGGACTCGGCGCCTTCTGCAACGACCGGCGCATGCGCGTCGCCGCGCGCAAAAATCCCGAGGACACCCTCATCGCCACGGGCTTCCCTTTTCTCGGACACGACGACTTTGAGCCTGTCCACAACGACATCCGCGCCGTCATGCCGAAAACCGCCGGACTGCGACGCTTCGGCGCCGCCGCCCTTGACCTCGCGTGGGTCGCCGACGGACGCTTTGACGCCTTCTGGCAGCGCCACCTCAAGCCCTGGGACTGGGCCGCGGGCGCGCTGCTTGTCCAGGAGGCGGGAGGGCTTGTCACCGAAGCCGGCGGCAAGTCGCTCAAGCCTGAGAGTCCGTCTATTCTCGCCGCGAACGAGCCGATTCACCGATGGATGCTTGAGACCCTCAATCCTCAGTAAGGCGTCCTCGCCTTCAATGTGCTATATATTATGTGTCACGACCCGCTTCCCGGCGACCTTCGCCGTCCGCGCCGATCTGAACGCAATCTACAGCGACCTTCCCCGCCTCCGCAGCCCGAACGCCATCCCCGCCGACCTTCACCGCTCCCATCAATCAAAACACGACCTTCAACAGCCGCCACCGTCATTGCCTCCGTCAATCTGAAACTAAACCACGACAATCGCCACCGTCACCGTCAATCTAAACACGACCTTCAACGACCATCGCCGTCATTGTCCCCGCTAACCTGAACACAAAACGCAGCGACCGTCACCGTCAATCTGAACACGACCTTTAACGACTGCCACCGTCATCGTCTCCGTCAACCTGAACGCAAAACACAGCGACCTTCACCGTCACCGTTAACCTGAATACGACCATCAACGACCGCCGCCGTCACCGCCTCCGTCAAACCTGAACGCAACGCTCAACACCCGCCACCGTCATCGTCCCCGTTAATCTGAACACGACCTTCAACAGCCGCCGTCACCGTCTCCGTTAATCCGAACACAACGCAAGCACCATGGCCGATATCGCAGAACCGCCGCAGCGCTACATGCAGCGCATGATCGTCTTCCTCGGCTTCATCGCCGTCGCCTCCATCGCGCTCGCGAATCCGCTCGTCGGACTCTTCTCCGCGAACCCCGTCTTCAACGCCATGATCCTCCTCGCGCTCGCCATCGGATGCGTCCTGGACATCAGACGCGTCTCGCTGCTGCGCCGCGAACAGAACTTCCTCCGCGAACTCCAGGACGAACTCCAGAACCCGCAAAGACGCACCCCCGCCGCCGCCGACCAGGAACAAATACAACAGCGCGAACCCCGACTCCTCGGACCCATGGCGAAACTGCTCCGCGAACGCGCCGGCAGAACCATCTCGCCGCTCTCCATGCGGACACTGCAGGACTCCATTCAGTCGCGCGTCGCCGAAAGCCACGAAATCTCAAGATACCTCATCGGACTCCTCATCTTCCTCGGACTCCTCGGCACCTTCTGGGGACTCGCCGAAGCCACCGCCGCCGTCTCGCAGGTCGTCGCCGAACTCTCCGTGGAAGACGGCGACCCCCTCGCCCTCTTCGCCGTCCTCCAGGAAGGACTCCAGACACCCCTCGCCGGAATGGGCACCGCCTTCTCAACCTCGCTCTTCGGACTCTCCGGCGCCCTCATCCTCGGATTTCTGGAACTCCAGTCAAGCCAGGCGCACAACCGCTTCCTGGAAGACCTGGAAGAATGGCTCACCGGCATGACGCGCCTCTCCGGCAGCGCGCTCGGCGGCGACGGCGAAAGCGGCGCGCCCGTGCCGGCGTATGTCCAGGCGCTCCTCGAGCAGACCACCGACAGCCTGGAACGCCTCCAGCGCACCATCGCCCAGGGCGAAAGCGAGCGCCAGATGACCGACCGCAACCTCGCCAGACTCAGCGACCACCTCTCGTCATTCACCGACCAGATGCGAAGCGACGGCGACTCGCTGCGCCGTCTCTACGAGACACAGGCCGCGCTCCGCGCCGCGCTTGAGCGTCTCGGCGACGGCGCCGGCGGACTTGACGACGCCAGCCGCGAGCATCTCCGCAGTCTTGACCTGACGCTGCAGGAACTCGCGCGTCTTTCCGCCGAGGGACAGGAAGCCACCGTGCGGACTATCCGCGAGGAGATGCGTCTTTTCGCGCGCACCCTCGCCACCGCTCTTGACGAGGCGCGCGACCAGAGTTAGCCGGTCGGGGCGGCGGCGCGGCGCGCACGGAGACGCAGATGTACTCGCTCAATCGCACGGGAGCCGCGCGCGCCACCAACATCTGGCCTGCTTTTGTCGACGGGCTTGCGGCGCTGATTCTTGTCTTCACTTTTATTCTTTTGTTTTTCACTTTCGCGCAGTTTTTTCTGGCTGTCACGCTTTCGGAGAGGGAGCGCGAGGTTACTGTTCTTGACCGTCGTCTTGCCGAATTGACGGAACTCCTTAATCTTGAGCAGGCGAGCAACGAGGAACTGCGGCGCGCGACCGCTTCTCTTCAGGAGACGCTTCAGGCGACGCTCACCGAGCGCGACGACCTTGCCGGCGAACTTGCCGCGCTTCGGTCGCAGACGCGGAATCTTGAGGGCGACCTTGCTTCCAGTCTCGCGGGACGCGACGCGCTCACGACCGAACTGAACGAGTTGCGGACGCGTCTGCGCGAGTCGGAGGAGCAGCGGAATCTTCTTTCGGAGTTGCGGGATCGTCTTGAGAGCGATCTTGCGACGGCGCGGGAGTCTTTCGGACGAGAGCGCGAACTTGCCGAGGAGCAGGAGCGCGAGGTTGCTCTGCTGCGCGAGGACAACGCGCGTCTTGCCGAGGAGACCGCGGTTTTGAATCAGCAGTTGGCGGAGATTCGCGCGCAGTTGTCGGCGATACAGGAGGCGCTGGACGCGTCGGAGGCGAAGAATCGTGTTCAGCAGATAGAGATTCTCACTTTGGGGAATCGTCTGAACGCGGCGCTGGCGGGGAAGGTGCAGGAGCTGGCGGGGTATCGCTCGGAATTTTTCGGTCGTTTGCGGGAGGCTTTGGGTGACAATCCGAACATTCGCATTGCGGGCGACCGGTTTATTCTGCAGTCGGAGGTTTTATTTGCGAGCGGGTCGGCGGAGTTAGGTCTGGAGGGACGGGCGCGGATTCAGCGACTTGCGGTGGTGCTGACGGACATCGCGTCGCGGATTCCGCCGGAGGTGGACTGGGTTTTGCGGATTGACGGTCATACGGACAATCGTCCGATAAGCACGGCGCGTTTTCCGTCTAACTGGGAGTTATCGTCGGCGCGGGCGATTTCGGTGGTGCGTGCTTTGATTGAGGAGGGTGTGCCGGCGCATCGTCTGGCGCCGACGGGCTTCGGGGAATTCCAGCCTTTGTTGACGGGCAATGACGAGGCTTCTCTGGCGCGCAACCGCCGCATTGAGTTCAAATTAACGGAGCGTTAATTTAATTAAGAGACAAACGAAGAGCCGCCCTTGGCATTAGTGGGAGTTATATTTAGACATTAACGATGCCGGCTCAAGCGAACTGTACCCACAGATGGCTGGCGGCACTGCCGCCAAAAAAAAATTAAAAAAATAATTGACTATTTAAGGGGTCAATTAAATAAATTGCTTTCTTTTTAATTTATTTTTTTGCGGGCTAGCCCGCACCCGTTAGTTGGCGCGGTTCGCTTGAGCCGGCGTCGTGAATGTCTTAGTCCCACGCCCACTAATGCCAAAGGCGGCTCTTCGTCTGTCCCCTAATTAAAGCGCCCTCTACAGTCGCTTGAGCCAGAAACATAAAAAGTCTAAAATCAATACCACCCGCACCACGCCCCCGCACACACAAACAAAGGCACGCCAATGATCAACGCACGACATCACGCCGTCCGCTCCCTCCACAGCCTCGCCGTCGCCGCCGCCGTCACCGTCGCCGTCGCCGCCGCGACAGGCAACACCGCAACAGCCGAACCCCCGCCGCCCCACTCCTTCCAGAACTGGCAGGATACCCTCAACGCCGCCAGAAACGCCGAAGTCAAATTCCACGCCTGGGGCGGCGACATGAAAATCAACGAATACATCCGATGGGCCGGCGACGAACTCCAGGAACAGTTCGGCATCAGACTCACCCACGTCAAACTGGACGACACCGCCGCCGCCGTCTCCAAAGTCCTCGCCGAAAAAACCGCGGGCAGAAACGACAACGGCGCCGTCGACCTCATCTGGATCAACGGCGAAAACTTCCGCGCCATGAAACAAAACCGGCTCCTCTGGGGTCCCTTCGCCGCGAAACTGCCGTCCTGGAAACTCCTGGACGCCGAAAAACAGCCCAACCTCACCGAAGACTTCGGCACCTCCACCGACGGATACGAATCCCCCTGGGGCAACTCGCAGTTCAACTTCGTCTACGATCAGCGCTTCGTGAGTCCGCTGCCCGCCAGCGCCGCCGGCATCCTCGCCGCCGCCCGCGACAATCCGGGACGCCTCAGCTACCCCGCGCCCCCCGACTTCTACGGCACCGCCTTCCTCAAACAGATGCTCCTCGTCCTCGTCGCCGACACCGCGCCCTTCTACCGGCCCGCCCCCGAAAATGACGCCGAGCAGCAGCGCCTCACCGCGCCCCTCTGGGAATGGCTCGACAAACTCCACCCCCACCTCTGGCGCGAAGGCGGCGCCTTCCCCGAAAGCGGACAGGCGCAACTCGGACTCCTCAACGACGGCGAACTCTTCAACGGCGTCTCGTTCTCCATTCTTGAGACCCCCGCCAAGCGCCTGGACGGCAGACTGCCGCCGTCGGCGCGGCACATTCTTCTCGCCGAGGGGAGTCTCGCCAACACGCACTTTCTCGCCATTCCCTACAACGCCGCCAACCCCGCCGCGTCCATGGCGGTCGCGGAGTTCTTCCTCTCGCCCGAAGCGCAGATCCGCAAACAGGACATCCGCACCTGGGGCGACGCCACCGTCCTCTCGCTGGAACGGCTCGAACAGGATCATCGGAACGCCTTCGCCGGCCTTCCCGGCGGCGACACCCTCCCCGCGCCCGTCAGCAGTCTGCGCGAGCCGCACAGCTCCTGGGTGGAGGCCATCGAGAACGAATGGCTGCGAAGATATTAACATTCGCCGCAAGGCAACCCCGCGCCGAGCGGCGCAGGGAAACGCTCTTCCGTCAGGTTGTCCGCCGCGCGCCGCAGGCGACGCTCTTTCTCTTTCTGGCACCCCTCGCCGCCGGACTCCTCGCCACCGCCGCCCCCGCCCTCGGATGGCTCCCCGCCCTCGGCGGACGCGAACTCTCCGCCGGGCCTCTTGTCCGTCTTCTCGCGCATCCCGACCTCGCCGGCGCCGTCGCCGTCAGCGTCGTTTCGGGAGGCGTCGCCGCGCTTGTCAGTCTTTTTCTCGCCCTCGCCTTCGCGGCGTCTTTTCATCACACCCGCGCCTGGCGTCTCGCGCTCAGGCTGACGCCGAGTCTCATCGCGCTGCCGCACGCCGCGCTCGCGGTCGGACTCGCTTTCCTTGTCGCGCCGTCGGGACCGGTGTTTCGTCTCTCGCGTTTTCTTTTCGGCGCGCCCGAACTTCCGCCGCTCATCGTCACCCTTCAGGACAAATACGGCCTCGCCCTCGCCCTCGGACTTGTCGTCAAGGAGTTTCCGTTTCTGCTTCTCATTCTCATCTCCGCCTCTCATCGTCTCCATCTTCAGGACAGACTCCACGCCGCGCGCTGTCTCGGCTATTCGCCGGCGACCGCGTGGTTCAAGGTCGCGCTGCCGGAGTTATGGCCGCAGATGCGGCTGCCTTTTTTCGCGGTCATCGCCTATTCGCTGTCGGTCGTTGATATGGCGATCATTCTCGGACCGAACAATCCGCCGAGCCTCGCCGTCCTCGTGCTGAGACTTTTCTACGACCCCGACCTTTCGCTGCGTTTTCCCGCCGCGTGCGGGGCGGTTCTGCAACTTCTTATCGCGGCGGCGGCGATCGTGTTTTGTCTCGGCGGCGAGAAGGTTGTCGCGGCCGGCGGCAGGCTCTGGTGTCAGAACGCGAAGCGCGGACGCGATCGCGCGGCGGCGCGCGCCGCTGTTCTTGTCGCCTCGGCGACGCCGCTTGTGCTGGGCGCGGGCGCGCTCTTCGCGCTGCTTGTGTGGTCGTTCGCCGACTCGTGGCGCTGGCCGGATCTGATTCCGCCCGCGCTCGGACTCAAGACATGGAACACGCTCGGCGGTTCGCTGGTTCCGGTGATTTTTAATTCGGCCGCGCTGGCGCTGGCGTCCGCGGCGCTGGCGGTCGCGCTCAGTCTGCTCTGTCTGGAGAACGAGCGGCTTTACAGGGTTGTTCCCGCGCAGGCGTGGCTTCTTTATCTGCCGCTGCTGCTTCCGCAGATAAGCATTTTGTTCGGAATTCTCGTCTGCGCTTCGCTGCTGCGGCTTGACGAGACTTTCACGGGCGTGGTCTGGACGCATTTTGTTTTTGTGTTTCCGTATGTGTTTCTTCTGCTGGCGGCGCCGCATCGTCAGCTGGACGAGCGATTTTCCGACATGGCGGCGAGTCTCGGACACGGGCAGTTTGAATCTTTTCTGCGGGTGCGGCTGGCATTGCTGGCGCGCGCGGTCGCGGTGGCTTTCGCGGTGGGTTTCGCGGTGAGTATCGCGCAGTATCTTCCGACCTTGCTTCTGGCGCCGGCGACATGGAACACGCTGACGATGGAGGCGGTCGCGGCGAGTCATTCGGCGACGCGGCGCGAGGTCGCGGTCTGGGCGTTTTTGCAGGCGTTTCTGCCGCTTATTGTTTTCACGCTGGCGATCGCGCTGCCGGGTCCGCAGCGGATGCGGCGCGGCGCGCGGAGGCGGCGATGAGCGGCGCGGCGCGCGACGCTTCGGGCGTGCTTGAGGTTGCGGATGCGACGCTCAGGCAGGGGCGGCATGTTTTGTTTCGTGATCTTTCGCTTCGGGTTGAGCCGGGGGAGACTTTGACGCTGATGGGGCCGTCGGGTTCGGGGAAGTCCAGTCTTCTGCACTGGATTTGCGGGACACTGGATCCGGCGCTCAGTGTTGAGGGTTCGGTTCGGCTTGGCGGGAGTGATTTGCCGGGTTTGCCGCCTGAGCGTCGCGGACTCGGGATTTTGTTTCAGGATGATCTGCTGCTTCCGCATCTGGATATTGCGGCGAATCTGGCGTTTGGTTTGCGGCGTCCGGGGGGCCTGGGGCGGCGGGAGTGGCGGACTTTTCGGGGCGAGCGTGTGTCGGCGGCGTTGCGGGAGGCGGAGTTGGAGACGCATGCGCGGGCGTTTCCGCGGGAGTTGTCGGGGGGGCAGCGGGTGCGGATTGCTCTGATGCGGACGCTGTTATGCGAGCCGCGGGCGTTGTTGCTGGACGAGCCGTTTTCGCGGCTGGACGCTCCGTTGCGTGACAGGATTCGGCGTTTTGTGTTTCAACATGCGGGCGCGCGCGGCCTGCCGATTTTGCTTGTGACGCATGATGCTGATGATGCTCGTGCGGCCGGCGGCGAAATTCTGACCCTGGACAATTAATTACAGAGACAGACGAGGTGCGGCCCTTGGCATTAGTGAGCGTGAATTTCAGACTCTTAAAGCAGTCGCTCAAGCGAACAGCACCAACTGATGCCCGCAGGCGCTGCCTGCAAAAAAATTAAATTAAAAAGAAATTAATCTATTT